>CAZBEJ010000007.1:0-26468 GCA_964490915.1 uncultured Gammaproteobacteria bacterium | reverse complement strand
TCCTGTTTGTCGTGTTTGACCCAACCGCATATATTAATTTATTACCGTATCTGTCCACTACCGCGTATAGCCAAACCGTCAGGTAAAAAACGAATTAAAACTTAATCTTTCTATTTAGGTTTTCTTCCCGATCCCACCATCTTGTAGAACACGAAAACGATAATAAGGAACGTACCGATATCCACGATAGGATTTTGGAAATTCTTGGCGATATTAAAGACAATAAGACGGATGGTTCGGCTATATCCTTCCATTTGATTCATCTCGATTTTATTCTGAAAATTAAAAATAAGTACCAGAATTCCGGAGAGAATAAAAATTCCAGCCCCTAATATTTTAAATACATGGTAAATCTTTTGTCGATTGTTTCCCGATATTTTTGCCGTCAGTCTTTCATAGGATAACGAGAGAATAAAAAGAGGAAATACGATGCCCAAAACATAGGCAAAAGAAACAATTAAAGCTTGGATTAAAGTCGGAGATAATGAGGTTAAAGTTACCGCAGCGAAAAGCACCGGTGCGCAGCAGGCTGATGTGAGACCAGACATTACCCCCAGCCCAAAAGCCGATCCGGCATCGATTTTTTTATCCAATTTCGGCTGGACATGAAATATTTGAGGAATGTGAAAAAAAGGTTTCAAGGTAGCAATCCCCATGACGATAAGAATTAATCCTCCTAAATAATAAACCTGTTTATGGTAGTCATTCAGGATAAAAACAAAAAAGCGGAATCCGAAAGCGATCGGAATCAGGACGAATGACAATCCTAATGCAAATACGATCGTATAATACGTCACTCTTCCTCGCCCTTCCGAAGCTTTAGCGGATGAGGATTTAAAGATCGTTCCCAAATAGGAAGGAAAAAGAAACGTGATACAACATGGCGCAAATAAAGCCAATATTCCCGCGAGAAATGAAGCGGTTAATGAAATACCAAAGAGAAAATTGCCGTTCATAGGTTAGTGAACGGTTGCCGTAATTTGGAAAACGAGTTTTTGATTGCTGGGGTCGTTGGTCGAAAGGTAGACTTCCCGCTCAATCGGTCCATAGACCGGCATAATATACGGACGATAGATGACCTTTACCAAAGCTTCTGTGTTTGGAGCGATTGAAGCCAGAATATCGCTTACATTGGACATCCCATATTCATCGCTTGTCTTACCCTGATATACCAGTTGACCAAAAGTGCAATGGCAGCTTGAGGACATATTATAGACTTGAAGGGGCTGTGTCCCGATGTTTTTAATGGTAAAAGTCGCTTCTTTTTGATCTGAAACTTTTATTTTACCCAAATCAATGAGCGTTTTTCCAATTTTGACAACTGGTTTTTTATTGTCCTGCGAACTATAGGAAATAATCTTTATCTCCGGTTTGTTTCCTTTGGCGAAAAGAAAATACGTGCCGCCGACAAATATAACGCTAAACAAAATAAAACCAATCACAATAGTTTTCGTGGACATAAATTAATTTTACATTATACAGAAACAAACATTAAGATTTGATGAAGAAGCTATCATACCATCTTCATACTTTCTTAATGTATGTTTGTATAATATTAGGCATATGCGCATCTTATTGGTTGAGGACGAACGTCGTTTATCCAACGTAATAAAAAAGGGGTTAGTTGAAGAAGGATTTGCAGTTGATCAGGCATTTGATGGGGAGGAAGGCCAGTATTTGGCTGAATCGGAAAGTTATGACGCTATTATTTTGGATGTCATGCTGCCGAAATTGGACGGCCTTAAAGTGTGCCAAAGTCTCCGCCAAAAAAGGATTACCGTGCCAATCCTCATGCTGACAGCTAAAAGCCAGGTTGAAGATAAAGTTACCGGTCTTCAAACAGGCTCTGATGATTATCTGACCAAGCCGTTTGCGTTTATTGAATTAAAGGCGCGCCTCCAAGCCCTTCTAAGACGAAGTCACAATCAGACTGATATGACGCTTAAAATCAACGATTTGGAACTGGATCCCATAACGCATATTGCCAAAAGAGCTGACAAAATAATCACCCTAACACCCAAAGAATTTTCTATCCTTGAATTTCTTATGAGGCATCAAAATGAAGTGGTCACTCGTATCCAGATCACCGAGCATGTTTGGGATTATAGCTATGATACATTGTCAAACGTGGTTGATGTTTTTATTGCCACTTTAAGGAAAAAAGTAGATTCCGGATCCAAAAACAAACTGATCCATACGATACACGGGGTTGGATACACAATTAAAAAAAACTAAAACCAATGGGTAAATCGAACAGTAGTTTAATCAAGCGCTTATTCTTATGGTATGTTGGCAGTCTCTTGGTTGTTTTTATTTTTACTGTTCTGGTTGTGCATGTTTTTAAACTGCAAAACGGATTCTATTTTCTTTCCCTGCTTTTTCTTACTCTGGCACTACTCGGATTTACCATAATCTATAAAATCACAAAATCCCTGACATATCTTTCATCCCGAATACGGATGATTTCCAGCAAAAACTTGGAGGAGCGGATCTTGGGTATTAATAGCAATGACGAAATCGGTGAACTGGCACAGACATTCAACCAGATGATCGATCGGTTGAATCAAGCATTCAAACGGGAACAGCAGTTCATTGCCGACGTTGCCCATGAGTTAAAGACACCTCTTTCAACCTTAAGAAGCACGGTCGAAATCACTCTTACCCGTAAAAGATCCAATGAGGAATATGAAAAAACACTGGAAGAAATTTTGAAGGATACGAACAGATTATCTTCAACCCTCAAAAACGTGCTTGACCTTGCCTGGTCGGAAACCTCATTGGAGAAAAAAAATGCCGGCGTATTTAACTTGTCTGAACTCGTAATGGAGCTCACAGACGTTGCCAAGAAAATGGCTCTGAAAAAGAATATTACAATAGAAGAATCGGTAGAACAGGGTATCAAAATAGTGGGCTACCGGGAAAAACTGGAAAGAGCACTTTTAAATATTACTGATAATGCCGTCAAGTATACGCCAAAAAATGGCAAAATAACTATTACCACCTCTAAAAACAGCCGCAATGCAATTGTTAAAATCAGTGACAACGGAATCGGTATTGCCCCAAATGATTCACCATATATCTTTGACCGCTTTTATCGGGGGAGTTCAACCGACAGAGTTTTCGGTTCAGGCTTAGGTTTGGCGATCTCAAAAGCAATCATCAATGCACACCGCGGTGAAATACATGTTAAAAGCAGTGTGGGAAAAGGATCAATCTTTACGGTCACTGTTCCGCTGGCCTAATCCCTTCATCTTTTCCTAATGATCTATTTTTATACTTGAAAATCCGTACAGAATAATGGTGGAATACGATGAAAAAAACCCGATCAAGAAGAAATTATTCAGTTTCCCTCTCGTTTAAATATATCCTTCGCGAGATCTTGTAATTTCTCCGAGTAATTGACTAACATTAAACTTACGATTGTTTTTTGAGTGATCTTTCATTTCGTGTAACAACTCGCCTCTGGGTTTGAGAGAGAAATTTTTTGCGGATACGGATGCTTTTTGGCGTGACCTCTAACATTTCGTCTTCGTTTATAAAATCAAGCGACTGTTCGAGCGTCAACGGAGACGCAGGTACCAAAGGAACTGAAACACCTTCTCCTGCAGAACGGTTATTCGTCAGCTGTTTTTCCTTACATACATTGATCTCAACATCAAATTCCCTGTTACCCAAGCCTACCACCATACCTTCGTATACTTCATCTCCGGGGCTGACAAACAACGTACCCCTATCCTGCGCATTGACTAATCCATAGGTCATTGCAGTTCCTGGTTTTACTGCAACCAAAGCGCCGTTTCTATTGGACCCCATAGTTGTGCCTTTGGGAAAATAACCGAGGAAAAACGTACTCATGACCCCGGTTCCGCGTGTCTTGGTCATCAAGCTCGAACGGATTCCGAGCAAATTCTGATCAGAGATTTTATAGATCAACCTTACTGTATTTCCTGTCGTTACCATGTCGATCATCTCGCCTTTTCTTTTGCCGAACTCTTCGCTTACGATTCCCATGTGCTCTTTATCGACATCGATGGTTACTTCTTCGTATGGCTCACAGATCGCTCCGTCAATGGTTTTGTAAATTACCTGTGGTTTTGATATCTGCAGTTCGAATCCTTCACGTCTCATGGTTTCGATAAGAATGGCTAAATGAAGTTCTCCTCTGCCGTGGACCACAAAATTAACTCCATCCTGGTCAGGTTCTATATGCAATCCCAGATTTGTCTCTTTTTCCTTAATCAATCGTTCCTTGATCTGGCGCGAAGTACAATACTTACCTTCCCTACCGGAAAAAGGGCTGGTATTTGGACCTATGGTTACTTTTATAGTCGGTTCTTCCACCTTTATCGTGGGCAGGCTTTCCGGAAAATCAGGATCAGTGACTGTTTGACCGATAGTTAATTCAGGAATACCTGCGATTGCGACGATATCACCGGCCGAAACAACATTGACTTCGGTTCTCCGCAATCCAACGGTGGTATAGAGTTTTTGCGCTTTGTACTTGCCTAAAATTTTATCTTCCTGTACCAGTGCAATCGATTCTCCTTTTTTTAGTTTTCCGCGCGTTACTTCACCGATACAGATCTTTCCCGCATAGTTATCGTAATCCAAAGTCGAGATAAGCATCTGAAACGGTTTTTCTTCGTTCTTGACGCTGTTGGGGATTTCCTTTATCACGGTTTCGAACAGCGGAACAAGATCGCCATTCATTTCGGGAGAGTAATTTTCCGGAAGGTTATAAAAAGCTTTTCCATCACGGCCAACCGCATACAACGTAACGAATTCGAGCGACGTATCTTCGTCAGCCAAATCAAGAAAAAGATCTTCTACTTCATTGACTACTTCCATAGGCCGTGCGTCCTTTTTGTCGATCTTATTTATGACCAGAATAATTTCCAGACCTGTCTGGAGTGCTTTTTTGAGAACGAACTTCGTCTGGGGAAGCGGACCTTCTGCTGCATCGACCAATAGGATCGCTCCGTCAGCCATATTGACGACGCGCTCGACCTCACCGCCGAAATCCGCGTGTCCGGGCGTATCGATGATGTTGATTTTAACGTCCTTGTACATAACTGCGGTATTTTTAGCGAGAATCGTGATTCCTTTTTCCCGCTCAAGATCACTGGAGTCCATAATCAAAGTTTCGCCCATCTCCTTTTGATTTTCACGGAATGTATGGGTCTGCTTAAGCATGGCGTCGACCAACGTTGTCTTACCGTGATCGACATGCGCAATAATGACGATATTCCGTATTTCCATAATAGATACGTTTTAAATAGGTGTCGCGAGTGAAAAAGGTTCTCGAGAAGCGGATTTCCGGTTTTCAGGAAGAGCCTCGCAGAGAAAAAGAATTCACGAGCGACAGAGCCTATTTGAAACGTCAATGTAAAATATCTTTATATTTTATCAGATAAACGGAGTTATTGCTTGGTGACTTTGACTGAAAGGAGTTTTACCGGATTGTCCGGTTGTGACATTTCTCCCTGTTGGTTCGCCTCGACCGGCGCATTAGCAATGGCATCAACAATATCCATACCTTGCGTAATTCTTCCGAAGATCACATAGTTCTTTGGCAAATTATTGGTTTCCTGCATGATAAAAAACTGACTGCCATTTGTGTTAGGCCCTGCATTTGCCATGGCAACGGTTCCCCGCGTATATTCACCTTGAAAAGGCTCGAGTTGGTTGTGTATCCTGGCTTGTCGTCTCGCTCTTTTTATTATTAAGCGTAATATACCCAAGTAAACCAAGGATAACTAATACCGCAACGATTACTATCATCGATTCTCTCTTCATGGATTGTACTTTGATTTTTTAACAAGTCGGTACACAGGGATAATCTGACGCAATTCCCCGTCCGGTCCTTCGATAACATTGGTATTGGCAACACGTTGGTATTCCTGTAAATATCCGGACAGCTTGTCTTCCATATCTTTCAGTTCTGCCTGTATTTCTTTAGACTTTGCCACTGCCGCATCAACCGCAGGCGTCTTGAGAACTTTTTGTTTTATCTCATTTTTTTGCATGTTCAATGCCTTGGATTTCTCTGAAAGCTCGTGATACTGTTGATCACCTTCAAATGCATCCTTGACCATTTTTTTCTGGGTTTTCAACTGTGATTTCATCTCATCGATGGTGCGGGAATAGTCGTTGATCAGGGTTATCAAATCAAGTACGCTTAAGGCGCTGTTTTGTTTTACTTTGTCCATGAAACTATACTATACAATAAAAAAATACATCTTTGCAAGGGCTATTCAAAACACGAAAGGTAAATGGAGAGAGTTTCCTTTGTCATCTGTTCAAAAGAATATTTCGAGACAATATGTTTGTAATCGAACTTCTGTCGTTTTTCGATGAATAGATGGATTTTTTTCTCGATATCCTGCGCATCGTGCGGATCGAATGATAGATATTCGTCGCTCAGAAGTTCCCTGAAAACTTCGATGCCCGATCCGATGACTGGACAGTTGCAATACGACGCTTCCAAAAGCGGCAATCCGAATCCTTCGGACAATGACGGATGAATCAAGGCCTGGGCATTTAAGTAAAAAAATTTGAGGTCCGCAGGAGTCGCCGTATGGTAAAAAATAATCTTGTCTTCCTGCTTTAATTCATGAATGAGCCTGGATATTCTCTTGGCAAAATAGTCATCAGGTCCCACCAGCACAAGTTGATACGCGTACTCTATTTTCGAAAACGCTTTGACCAGGGATTCGACATTCTTGTGCGGGTAAAAATTGCCCACATAAATGAAAAAGGGTTTGCTGAATGTTTTTTTCAATTCCTTGTTTTCCGGTGCTTTTTGCAAAGTCCTGTCGATTCCCTCATATATAGGTATTATTTTTTCGCCGTACGAATGCCCGTATATGCTGATAAGCTGTTTTTTGACTGTTTTTGTCGGCGTAATTATTTTCAAGGCATTATTTATCTGGGCTTTCAGTACGGCTTTGAATACTTTGTGTTTGATTTCGTATGCGAACGGGTTTTTTGTCGAAGCTTTTCCTGTTTTGAAAAACAGCGGTGTCGTATCATGGATCGTGCTTATGAACTTTCTTCCGTATAAAACCGGATAGCTGAAATACGTAAAATGCATGAGATCAATAGTGTCTTTATTGATTTCGTACAAAAATCGCGTTTGTTCGCCAAAGGTATGCCACTGAGAAGTTACCGCGCGTTTGACGAAATTTCTTTTATTGAACTTAATTTTATCCGCATCGCGCTCTAAAAAATAAATATAGAACTCCAGATAATCGGGGGCGATTTTGTGGAGGTTGCCCAGGAGATTCCGAAGATAGATTCCGACACCCGTCTGGAAATACAGTCGCGCATCAATACCTATGCGTTTCATAGTTTAATAAACGATATGGTCATGAGAATCGCTTTTTCAAATCTATAACAAGGTAAACCGCACGATTGACCAAAGAAGAGTGTTTTGGTGCGTAATGCTTCGCATAAAAAATCTTCATGGCTTCAAAAAAATGTTTTTTAATTTTGTGCCGAAGCTGTACATTATCGGTCAATAATCCACTTGCATATTTATAGTGCAGCACATGATACAGAGGGTAATATAATACTTTATATCCCAATTCTTTTATGCGGAAAGACAAGTCCAAATCTTCTCCGTACATGAAAAACTCCTCATCAAAACCTTTTGTCTTCTTAAGAATAGATAGTCTGGTTAAATAAAACGCGCCTGTAGGTGAATCAATTTCATGGATCGTGCGAAGATCCAGATATGTTTTATGATATCCTCCAAAAAATCTTCCGAATACTGGCAACCGGCCAAGCAGTTTTTCGAGTTTCAATAAATAGCAAAAAGAATTCCAGATCGTAGGAAATCCCCGATGTGAAGCAGGATCGATACGATCATTCATCAATCGTACTTTTACCGTCAGAACTCCTATGTCGAGTCTTGAATCGAGATAATCGCACAGCCTTTTGAAATTGACTTTTTCGACCAGCACATCGGAGTTCAAAAAGAGCACGTATTCTCCACTCGCGTGATCTACGGCCTGATTGTTGCCTTTTGGATATCCGGAATTCGAATCGTTATATAATATTTTTAATTTCGGGTTATGTGTCGGTTGCTTTTCCTCCGTTTTCTTGAACTTTTCAAGCATGATTTTCGAACCATCCTGGGAATCGTTGTCTACCACGATTATTTCAGAAGAAAAATTTTCGGTTTTTTTTAACACATCGAAAACGCGACGGAGGCAACGCTCGGTAATATCTTTGGTGTTGTATGAAAGAATAATAACAGAAAGTCTCGTCATTCCTCTATTATAGCAGTCATTAACGCTTTGGCGATTGTTTCGCACGACGCGCTTTTCCACCTGTGCCGACCTTGCGGCGTTCTTTTTTCCTTGGATCGCGGGTTAGCAAATGCTCTGCTTTTAGTATGGATTTGTATTCCTGTTGGTCAACCAATTTCAAGGCGCGGGATAAACCATGAACTATCGCATCAAGCTGACCTCGCTTGCCGCCACCTCGAACCATAATGGATATCGCGAATCGGTCAACGCTGTTGGTGAGGCGTAAAGGCAAAGAGTATGTTTGCCGTTCATGTGGCCCGGGGAAAACCGTTTCAATAGCCTTCCCGTTAACTCGAATCTCTCCTGCTTTTACTTTCACGTCTTGTATCATCGTAGTTTTATCTTTTCCCACTAAATACAGTCGCACTCGCGCGGACGATCGTTTTCTTCTTCCTATTGCTTCATAATAGTGGATGTTTTTTGTTTGTTTAGGCATACATATAATGAGAATTTATGATTTATTCGGTTTTTGGTTCTTGAAATCTGTAATTTTATCCCCATATTGATGGTCTGCATCCGGAAATACGATCAATCTTCGCATCCGATCATCCCTGTGTTTGTTTTTAGGCAACATACCTGAGACCGCATGCATAATAATCCTCGTTGGATTTTCTTTTTTTAACGTATTGTATGAAATTCTTTTTAACCCTCCCGGATAACCGGAAAATCTGGTATACACTTTTGTCTGGTCTTTCTTGCCGGTGACGACTATTTTTTTGGCGTTTATGGCAACCACATAGTCTCCCATGTCATTATACGATACGTAGTTCACCTTATGCTTGCCCTGCAAAATTTTTGCGATTGTTGGAGCGATCCTACCCAATATTTGTCCAGAAAGATCGATCAGGATATATTTCCTTTCGACGTCTTTCGAGCTCACTGGTTTTGTCGAATGAGTTTGTGTTGTCATAGTTGTTATTTTTTTTCAGTAACTTCTTGTTTTTTGCTTTCTGTTTTTACCGGTCGTTCCTTTTCTTTTTTTTCTTCCTCAATAACGATGGGGTATGCCCATTCGAGCCTTGCTATTTCAGCTCCGTCTGATTCTCTTGCCCCTATCCGTACAACCTTCACATAGCCGCCTTTTTTATCTTTCAGGGCAGGGCCGACATGTGAGAAAACAAAGTTCAAGAGTTTTCCATCATTGATATATCGCAATAAATAGTTTTTGTTGCTTTGGGTATTTTCTTTTGATTTTTCCACCAGATGTTCAATCAGCGGTTTTAATGTTTTGATCTTTTTAAGCGTTGATTGCAGCTTACCTTTTGCGAAAAAATTCATCACGAGCTTTTTCATAAGCATGACGTTTGCATCCTTACCGGCCCTGAATTTTATTTTTTTGACTCGATGATACATAATGGTCTAATAAGACTAATTGATCTAATGACATTCATTGGTCATATGAGCTCTATACCCATTTTTTTCAACTCTTCCTCGATGAGCTCGATCGATTTCTTTCCAACGCCTTTCATATTCGTCAGTTTTTCTTTACCGACCTTAACCAAATCGGCAACCGTTTCAATATGTTCTCTCAATAAAGCGTTGATGACCCGTGACGGCAGATTCAGTTCGTCGATTATGATCTCAAAGAGTTTTTTGTCGATCGATTCCTTTCTTGCTTCTTCATCCGTCATCTCTGTTTTTATCTGCGGCGTGTCTTTTCCGGAAAGGAAATAGGCAAAAAAATTGGCGAGCACTTCTGATGATTGCTTCAATGCCTCGGACGGTTTTATGCTTCCGTCTGTCCAAATCTCCATGATGAGTCGATCGTAATTGGTTTTTCTTCCTACACGAGCTTCAGTGACCTTAAAATTAACTTTTTTAACCGGGGAAAAATAGGCGTCTACCGGTATATACCCGTATTGTTTTGACTCCCGTTCTTCAACCGAGGAGTAACCCAATCCGACTTCAACAATCGCTTCAAATTCCAGTTTTCCCTTTTCATCGGTAATTTCCGCGATATACTGGTCTGTATTGACCGGTTTGACCTCTCCTTCGATATCTTTCCCGTAAATTTTTCCCAGTCCCTTTGCTTTAAGCGAAATGGTATACGGCCCGGTTCCCTGTCCTTCGAATTTCAGCTGTTTAAGGTTCAGCATAATCTCAAGAGCCGATTCCTTAACTCCCTTAATCGTCTGAAACAGATGAATGATACCGTCTATTTTTATATTGGTAACAGCTGCCCCAGAAAGTGCGGACAATAAGGTTCTCCGCAGAGCATGACCCATGCTTTGACCAAAACTCAAGGGTAATGGCTCCAGGATGAACTTGCCATATGTTGCGCTTTCATCGACTTTTTGTGTCGAAAAATCAGGTTGTAACATAGAAAAAATGGAAAAATAATAATTAGTCCCGAATCCGTCGGGATTACCGTGAATAATATTCAATAACAAGTCGCAAATCTACCTGTTTTGCGATTTCGTCGCTGGTTGGTTCGGTAATCAGTTTGCCCACAGTTCCTTTTTTTTCGATCCACTCAGGGACGATAGGATCTTTGTTTTCAAGCATTTTTTCGATGTACGGAATCTTTGGCGCTTTAGTACCGAAAAATCCTACGGTTTCGCCGATTTTTACCTGATATGAAGGGATCGTCAATTTTTTTCCATTGACCGCAACATGGCCATGACCTACGATTTGCCTTGCTGATGTCCGTGTTGGCGTCAATCCCAACCGGTAAACCATATTATCCAATCTTTTTTCAAGAAATTGACCAACATACAACGTCGTATTACCCTTTTTCCTTCCGGCTACCTCAAAATATTTCTTCAGTTTCTTTTCCGTCAGTCCGAATATGAATCGGAGTTTTTGTTTTTCGCGGAGCTGTGTTGCTCGTTCAGATACTTTCCTCTGTTTTTTCCCGCCATGTTGACCTGGTTTAATGTTCAATTTCTTCAACAATCGGGCATGGGACTTGGATCCCGGTGTTTTCAGTCCAAGATCAATACCTTCCCGTCGTGCTATCCTATTTTTTGGTCCTGTATATCTCATATTGGTTATTTTGTTATTTGGCTGTTTTGTTCTTGGTTATCCAACAACTAAGAACTAATAAACTATGAACTATTATTACACTCTTCTAATCTTCGGCGGCCTCACCCCATTATGAGGCACCGGTGTAATGTCTATAATCCGGTTAATCTCTATACTTGATCCTCGAATAGCACGCAGCGATGCTTCGCGCCCCGGCCCGATTCCTTTCACTAAAACCTCAGCGGTCCGCAAGCTGAATTTATCCATGGCTTTTTTTAAGGTTGTTTCCGTAGTTATGGTCGCCGCATACGGTGTTGATTTCCTTGTTCCCGCAAATCCATACATACCGCATGATCCTGTCACTATCGGATTGCCTTTTTCATCAGTTACGGTAACCAATGTGTTGTTAAACGTTGCCGTTATATAAATTCTTCCGCTTTCGACTGTTTTTTGTATCTGTTTTTTTGCCATAGTGTTTATTTAGTTGCTTTTGTTTCTTTAGCCTCAGCAACTTGTGCTTGAGTTTTATTCTGCTCGAGCTTTGCCCATACTTCTTTCCGTAAAGCTCCGACTGTTTTCCTTTTACCTCTTTTTGTCCTTGCATTCGATCGGGTCCGTTGGCCGCGGACAGGCAAACCTCTGGCGTGTCTCGTTCCCCGATACGTACCAATTTCCTTCAAACGCTTCATATAGTCGTTAAGCTGCTCCTTGAGATCGCCTTCTACCTGATAGTTCTTGTCAATTATAACCGTAATCTTTTTGACTTCGTCTTCGGTAAGCTCATGGACGCGCTTGCGTTCATCAATACCAAGTTGTTTCAGTATATCCGCCGATCGTGACCACCCAATGCCATAAAGCAATGTCAATGCGTATTCTATACGTTTATCATCCGGCAATGTTACTCCCAGTAATCGCACCATATCTCTATAATTTTAAATTTGAAATTTTAAATTTTTATTCAAATCCTAATTTTTAATGCTTTAAACATTAAATCATTTAAAATTGATTGAAAAATTAGAAATTAAAAATTGGTAATTTTAACCCTGTCGTTGTTTATGCTTAGGGTTGGAACAGGTGATATATAACATTCCTCTTCTTTTTACCAATTTGCATTTTGGACAGATTTTTTTTATTGACGCCTGGACTCTCATATATTTGCATTACATCCGATATATAATCCTTCCCCTATTCAAATCATAGGGAGTAATTTCTATACGAACCTTATCCCCAGGTAAAATTTTTATGTAATTTTTCCTCATTTTGCCCGAAAGATAACACAGCAACACTTTTTCCGAATTGAACAGCTTTACGCGAAAAAGTGTATTGGGTAGATTTTCTATAACTTCACCCTCAACCATAACCACGTTATCTTTCATACTCTTAAAGCTAATATTTTACCATAAAATTCGGCAAATATGAACACATTTTAGGTCAAAATACGCGTTTCTCCATCGGTAATTGCAACCGTGTGTTCAAAGCACGCCGATAAACTTTTATCCTTTGTTATCAAAGACCATTCCGTCTTATCCTCGTATACGAACTCTTCGGAACCTTTTGAGTAAATCACTTCAATGGCGATCACCAATCCCGATCGAATCGCCAAGGTATTTTGTATTGGCTTGTCAAGAAAACCTAAAACAAATGGATCTTCGTGCAAATCCTTTCCTATGCCATGACCGGTCAATTGCTTGACTATCTTGTATCCGTTTCCGTAGATTTCTTTTTCGATCGTTTGAGAAATATCACCAATTCTATTTCCTACTTTAGCTTGATCTATCGCTTTATAGAGTGCGCGTTTGCCTGTTTTGAGAAAGCGTTCAGTATCCGCGTTCTCCGAATTTCCGCAAATGATCGTATCTGCAAAATCCGTGTGAAATCCTTTATAATACAGGCCTATGTCAACGGTCAATACATCTCCGTCTTTGACGATCCTTTTTGATGGAGGCGTATGGACAACCTGTTCATTGATTGTCAGACAAGTCGCCCAGCTGTATCCCTTAACCCTATCAAATGAAACTTCACCACCGTGTTTATGGATCAACGACGTGGCTTTTCCATCAATTTCCAAAGTACTCATCCCGACTTTTATCCAGGGAATCAATTCGGTTACTACTGCATTCAGTCTTTTCCCTCCATCTGACATTGTTTCTATTTCCGCTGGTTTCTTGTAATGAATCATTACGAAAAGTATATTGTTCTATATACAACTTCCAATTTGTCGTACAAATCTTCTATCGAAAAATTGTTCTTGACCGTATAATCAGCAAACGCAATGGTTGGCCCCATGTTAATACCAATCAATTCGTTTACGTCACGGTTCTCGCCGGATAAACCGGAGCGTTCCGGTCTTTTTGCCAATCTTTTATAGCGCAATTGCTTATCTGTGTACAAAGCAATAATCGTTATTCTTGTTTCCGGAAATTGGTTTTTCAAATACATATACTCCTCCCATGATCTTATGCCGTCAATAACGATCATGGAATTTTTTTTTAATGCCTCTTTAATTTTGTGTTCGTTCAGGATCGCCATCGCAGCTATACCGTGTTCTTTTCTTATACTTTCTCTTAATTCTTTATGCATAGCTTCTGTGTGAGAAAGTTTTTTTCTTTCTATCATGTCGTTAATGATCTTTCCGAATGCTATAACCGGAATCCCTTTGTTTTTGAGATATTCCGCCGCTATAGTTTTTCCTGAACCTGGTAAACCTACGATCGCAATAATTGTCTTACTTTTCCGTTTCCATGACTCAACCTGATTTTTTATTACCTGTTTTCCGACGCTTTTCAGAATTTCGTCATTGACCGCCTCGACATTCTGCGTTCCGTCAATCGTTACTAATTTTTCTTCTTTTTCATAATAATCCAAGACCGGTTTGGTAAATTTATTGAACGAATCAATGCGTTTTTTGAGAGCCGGCAATGTATCATCTGCCCTGGTAGCATCGTTACGGTGCAACAATCTCCAGAGTGCTTCTTTTTCAGGAATACGTAAAAAAATAACCTTATCCACGTTGTTCTTGAATTTTTCCGCCTGGGTTACGGTTCTCGGGAATCCATCAAGAATATAACCTTTTCCGTATTCAGGCCGTGATATGTAACTATTTACGATCTCGATGGTTTTTTCATCGGGAATCAACAATCCAGCGTTCATCGTTTCCTTGACATAACGGCCTAAGGTTGTCAGCTCTTTTGCAAGCTCCCTGAATATGTGCCCTGTCGAAAGATACGGAATTTTCAGCTGGCGCGACAAGATATTTCCCTGCGTAGACTTTCCCGAACCCTGAATTCCGATTAAAACAAGTTTCATATAGCTTAATAACAAATATTTAAAACATTAATTATTTCGTATTTGTGATTTATGATTATTTAATCTAATTTCTTTTTTTCCTTGTGCATCGTATGTTTCTTACACCGATTGCAATATTTTTTCAATTTCATTGCCGATGGCGTATTCACCTTGTTTTTCTCCATCACGTAATTCTGTTTATTACAGATTTCACATACCAGACCTATCATAACTCGGGAACCTTTTTTTGCCATATGTTCAAATAATTAATAATTATTTCAGAAACTTATCGTAACTCCTCATGACTAATTGGGATTCTACCGTTTTAAACGTCTCCAGAATAACAGAAACGACGATCAAAATTCCCGTACCGCCGATAACCAGGTTTGTAACTCCGGTGAATAACGATACTACTGCAGGAAGAATCGCAATAAGACCCAGAAAAATCGCACCTACGGTTGTCAGTCTATATAGTATCTTTTGTAAATATTCTTTTGTTGCGCTTCCGGGACGAATTCCTGGAATAAATCCCCCATGCTTCTGGATTTCTTCCGAAATTTTTTGCGGATTGAAAACCACAACTGTGTAAAAATACGTAAATCCTATAACCAGAATAAAATAGAAGAAGTTATAGAAGAATCCCGAAGGGTTGAAAGCCTGTGCCAAAAATCTTGCGAATTCCGCGACGGCCGGGTTTTTCGCGTAAGCAAGAAAATTCCCAAGCAACTGGGGCATAAGGACGAATGAAACGGCGAAAATGATTGGAATGACTCCGGCTTGGTTCAGTTTGAGTGGCAAATAATTTGTCGCGCCTTGATACATACGGTTGCCTTTGATGCGTTTCGCATAATATACCGGAATCTTTCTGGTTGCCTCGTTAATAAATACGATAGCGGCAATCACAACGAGAGCCAATATCAGAAAAATGGCAATGTTCAGAATCAACTCGCTGTTTATGATTGAAATCGTTCGTTGGAACATGACGGGAATACGGCCGACTATTCCGACAAAGATCAATAGCGAAATGCCGTTGCCGAGTCCGAACTCCGAGATCAACTCGCCAAACCATATTAAAATAAACGATCCCGCAACCATGGTAAACATCAAGGAAATGAATTCTAACGGACTCAATGTTCCGATAATATGCTGGTTTTTCAGCAAAACAAAAATACCTACCGCTTGAACAAATGTCAAAGGCACGGTAAGAAACCTCGTGTATTGATTAATCTTGAATCTGCCGTACTCGCCCTCCTTCGAAAGCTCTTCAAGTTTGGGAAAAATAACGGTTAAGAGTTGAATGACGATAGACGCGTTGATATATGGATTTAGCCCCAAAGCCATGACTGAAAAATTCAATAACGTCCCTCCTGAAAACATATCGAGTAATGATAAAAATTGATTTTGTGAAAAAAGTACACGAAGTCTATCCAGATTAATTGCAGGCACGGGCAGAAATGCAAAAATCCTGAATGCGAAGAAGATGAACATCGAAAAAATAAGTTTCCGTTTTAACTCCTGATCGCGAAGAAGTATTTGTAATTTTTCTTTTATTTCGTTCATAGATGAGAATCACGCTGTTTTAACTGTGCCTCCCAGTTTTTCTGCTTCTTTTTTTACAGATTTGGAAACCGGTACGCTGATTTCTAGTTTTCTCAGAAGCTTACCTCCTGCAATAATTTTTACTTTCCTTTTCTTCATCGACTCTTCAATAATCTCCTTTTTAGCTAATGATTCTATATTCACGACTTCACCATCCGAAAAAATATTAAGTTTGGATAGCGTCAAAACAATTGGATCTTGACGTTTGGATGCATTTTTGCCTTTGCCCCGAAGCAGCGGGAATCTCTTCACCAGTCTGTTCTGGCCTCCTTCAAAATGAAGGGGAATGTTTTCACGGGCTTTCTGGTGTCTTGTCGTTCCGCGTGTTGATTTTGCACCCTTACCGCTGCCCAACCCTCTACCCAATCTTTTTTTCTTATGCGCAACAAGCTTCGACAACGATGATAACAGGTTGTTCATGCTATTCTTTTTTTTCGTAATACTTGTAACGCGTTCATCACCGCATACGCATTTACCACCTGATTCCGGGAACCGATAATTTTTCCGGATGCATTATAAATACCGGCAGTGTCGAGAATGACACGAGCAACGCTTCCTACCTTAAGACCTGTTCCTTCCGGAGCAGGCTTAAGCAAAATCAGCGCTGCCTTATACTTTAATTTTATTTCATGTGAAATCGTATTTTTTTTTATAGGAACGCTTATCATATGTTTTTTTGCGTATGCAATTGCCTTTTGAATCGCCGGAGGAACTTCTTGGCCTCGACCTAACCCGATACCCACCTTTCCTTTTTTGTCTCCAACAACGACTAGGGCCGAAAAGGTGACGTAATTTCCTCCGACAACCTTTTTCGATACTCTCCTAATTAATAGAACATGTTCTATTAATTTCTGCTCTTCTCTATTTTCTGGTACAGTATTCTTCGGTTTATCCATTTTTCATCTTTAACTTTTAATTTATATCTTTAAACCTGCTTCACGTAAGCCTTCTGCTAATGATTTTACGCGACCAAGATACGCATAAGATCCCCTGTCGAAAACACCCGTATTGATTTTTTTGGTGATAAGCGCTTTTGCAAGCATCATCCCTGTTTTTTTTGCCTCATCGGTTTTTTTTCCTTTTTGTTTTTTATTGTCTTTTGTTTTTATCCAATCAGTAGCTGACGCAAGCGTCACCCGTTTTACGTCATCAATCGCCTGAACATAGATATATCGGTTCGATCGATAAACCGATATGCGTGGTCTCTGCTTAGTGCCTATTATATTTGAACTGACACGCATTTTTCTCCTGTATTTTCTGTTGGTGATAATGTGTTTCATAGTATGTTTTATGCTGTTCCTGTCGTTGATTTTACTTTCTTTCCCGGCTTTAAGCGCAACTTTTCACCTTCATAGCGGATACCTTTTCCTTTATAAGCATCTGGTTTTTTCAGCGTTTTGATTTGATAGGCAACCTGTCCCACGAGTTGCTTGTCGATTCCCCGAACAATACACTTTGTATTTCCCTCTACTCTATAGGACAATCCCTGAACTTTTTCATAGACAACAGGGTGAGAATATCCGAGCTTGAACACAAGATCTTCACCCTGGAGTTTCACGTTGTAACCGGTACCGGAAACTTCGAGTCTTTTTTCCCATGGTTTTTCAACGCCCAAAACCGCATTTTCTATCAACTGCCGATACAATCCGTGTAAAGATTTCGTTCTTTTTCCTTCACTTTTCCTCTTGATTGTCAATACATTATTTTCTATTCCTGCTTCCAATTCATGCGGAAGGTGAATAGTCAATGAACCGTTGGTACCTTTTATGGAAATTGCATTTCCATCAATTGTAGTCTGAACGGCTTGCGGAACTGTAATTGGTTTTTCTCCTATTTTTGACATAATTACCAAATCATGAATAACAACTCACCGCCGATTTTCTGTTTTTTTGCTTCGTTATTGGTCAAAATTCCCTTCGATGTTGTCAGGATGGAATATCCAAAACCGCTCACTACCGGTTTAAGATTCTTGCCTGAACTATAGATGCGTTGTCCGGGTTTGGAAACGACTTTGACATCAGTTAGCACAGGTGTTCCGTCGACATACAACAGATCAACGATCATGTGTTTTATTTTATCGCTTTTTACCGTATATCCCTTGATAAATTTCAAAATCTCGAGCTTTTTCAATATCTCTTCTCGGAAACGGGAATATGGTGATTCTACGCTCTCGTTGTGCGCAAGATATCCATTTTTTATTCTGATTATAAGATCAATGATTGAACTATGCATAGTGTTTAGGTTGCTTCAACAACTTTCTTGGTAACTTTACCATGGCTTCGGAATGTTCTGGTCGGTGAAAATTCGCCGAGATAATGGCCTACCATTGCCTCGGACATCAACACTTCGATAAATTTTCTCCCGTTGTGGATGGCTATTCTGTGTCCGACATATTCAGGCGCAATCTGTGATCCGCGTGCCCATGTTTTAATGGGACTGTAATCTTTCGATTGCTTTTGTTTCATGACGTGCTTCATGAGATTTTCATCGATATATGGTCCTTTTTTTGTTGATCTTGACATAGGCTATTACCAAGAAACTTTTCTAACTCCGGGGATCTCTCCTTGTAATGCTTTTTCCCTGAAACAAATTCTGCACATGCCAAACCGTCTGATATAGCTCCGCGCTCTACCACAAAGAGGACATCTATTCCTGTAACGTACATCAAACTTTTGCTTTTTTAGAAATTTTACCTCATCAGATGTTTTTGCCACGATTTAGTTTATAAAGTTTGTAATGTTTATAAGGTTTTTAAAGATTTTCTTTATGAACTTTAAGAACTTTATTAGCTTTCTAGCTCTTTTTTAAACGGAACTCCTAATAGCGTAAATAATTTTTTTCCGTATTCGTGACTCTTTGCGTTAGTTATTACCGTAACCTGTAAACCCCGTATCTTGTCAATTTTATCAAACTCGATTTCGGGAAATATTGTCTGCTCCGAAAAACCCACATTCAAATTGCCGTGTTGATCGATATTCGACTCTTGAAGTCCTCGAAAATCACGAAGACGCGGTATAACGATCTTTACCAATTTCTCCAGGAAATTATACATTCTTTTTCCTCTTAATGTTACCTTGACACCTATAGGCAATCCTTTTCTAATCTTAAATGCCGATATCGATTTGCGTGCTTTAGTAATTACCGCTTTCTGTCCACCTATTATACTTAGCTGCTCCTGAATCTTTTCGAGAACATTTTTTGTCGTTGCCGCTTCACCTGCCCCGACATTAATCACAATTTTCAACACTCCGGGAGCTTGCATAGGATTTTTAAGATCAAGTTCATTCATGAGCTTTTTCTTTATTTCCTGATTGTAATGGTCTTGAAATGTCATGGTTATATTTAAAATTTACTTTTGCATCGTTTACATACGCGTATTTTTTTTGATTTTTCCATGGAATACGCTATTCTCGTTGGTTTACCGCATTTCGGGCAAATAAGCATAATCTTTGATACGTCAATGGGTCTTGGAACTTCTACCACGCCACCTTGCGGCATTTTTTCGCTCTTTTTAATATGTTTTTTGTAAATGTTCAGTTTTGGCAAAAGTACTTTACGGCTTTTTTTATACACACGATCGACAATAGCCTCCCGCCCCTTGTCTTTACCTGTCATGATTTGTACTTTGTCTCCCTTTTTTATTTTCATAGGTCGCATTGGTCTAATTAGTCTCATTAGTCTCATTAGTCTCATTGGACTAATATATTTCCTCAGCCAAACTTGCAATCTTCGAAAATCCCTTGTCTTTGATTTCTTTTGCTATGGGTCCGAATATTCTTGTTCCTTTTGGTTCCTTGACGTCTTTGGCGGCTAAAATAACACAAGCGTTGTCGTCGAAACGAATATAACTTCCATCGTTTCGTCCCTTTTCTTTTCGTGTCCGTACGATAACAGCGGGCAATATCTCTCCCTGCTTTACCTGGGCAAAGGGAATCGCTTCCTTAACCGTCACGTTAATAATCTCGCCCACATACGCGTACCGTCTGTTTCCTTTTTTTGTCATACCGATCATCATGACTTTCTTAGCTCCGGTATTATCCGCCACATTGAGTATTGTTCTTAATTGGATCATATTGCTTAAATTAGACTTATAAGACTTATTTGATTTTTTCAACTACCGTAAAATGTTTGTCTTTGGATATCGGTTTGGTTTCCTGAATTTTTACCCTGTCGCCTGCGGCCAACTCAAAACTTTCGTTATGAGCCTTATATTTTTTGTGTCTTATGATGATTTTTTTATAAAACTCGTGCTTAAATTTGCGTTCCACCATGATCACCACGGTTTTCTGCATTTTTGTCGAAACCACCATGCCGATTAATGTTTTTTTCATATAACGTTATGTATCTGCCCCCTGCAGATTCTCAGCTTCTTTTTTCTGATTAAGAACGGTGAGTGCAACTGCTAACTGTTTTTTTTTCCTGAATACCAGATTCGTATCTTTGGCCGGGTTTGTTTTTTCATTTAACTGTGCCCGAGCTATCTCTTCACGCAACATCTGAATCATTTTTATCAGTTCTGTGGCTGGTTTTGACGTGTAATCTTTTATTATTTTTTTCATGACTATTTCGTAACAACTTTTGTCTTAACTGATAATTTCGATGCAACTACTTTAAGAACCTTTAGGCTTTCGTCATGGTTCAATCCATCAAGTTCAAATAATATTTTCCCAGGCGTTACCGATGCGACGAAATGGGAGACATCCCCTTTTCCTGCACCCATGGTTACCTCTGGCGGTTTCTTCGTAAATGGTTTGTCCGGAAATATCCTGATCCAAAATTTACCCGCTTTTTTTGTTGCTCGGGCAAACACTACTCTCACCGCCTCAATTTCCCTATCTTTAATCCAGCCTGCAACCATTGTTTTTAATCCATGGCTGCCAAAATTCAATCGTTCGCCTTTAACTGCTATTTTTCTCCAGGTGCCTCTAAACTGCTTCCTGTATTTTTGTCTTTTTGGCGCTAACATAGTTATTTACATATCCAAACTTTCACTCCGATATATCCTGATTTTGTCAAAGCTGGAAATCGTGCAAAATCCACATCTTCGCGGATCGTGGAAGTAGGAATTGTTCCCTGGAAATATTTCTCTCTTCTCGAAATTTCTGCTCCGGCGATTCTTCCACCAAGCTGTACCTTTATACCTTTGCCCCCTGATTCAATGACACGATCCATGGTATGGTGGACAACCGAACGATGTGGAAAACCTTTGACTAATTTCTGCGCAATTGACTGAGCGACAAAATATGCGTTTACATAGGGTTTTTTCACTGGTTCAATTTTAAGATCCAGCTTGATTTCTTTCGCTTTCTTTCCTGATTTCAGATGAAAAGTAACATACCGTTTAATATCTTCCAGTCCTTTTCCACCTCTACCGATGATCATTCCCGGCTTCACCGAGTAAATAATGAGAGTTACCTTATTGATAGCCCGCTCAATTTCTATCTGGGTTACTGATGCGAATTCCAGCTTTTCCATCAACGTTTTCCGTATCTGCACATCAGCAATCAGAGCGCTCCTGTAATCTTTTTTATTTGAAAAAAACCATCGAGAACTCCAATTGTAAATAATCCCTAGCCTTAAACCTTTCGGGTGAACTTTTTGTCCCATATCTATTTAGACTTTGATGCCGCTTTATCAGCGCCAACTTTTGATTTTGTATGTTTCATAGCGGGTTTTGTGTCTTTTCCTGGCTTAACCCGTAATTTCTTTTCGCCGACATCTTTGTTTTCCTCAACTTTTTTTGCACTCAAAACAATTTTAATATGTGAGAAACGCAGACGCAGCTGTTTTACCGTTCCTCTTCCTCCCGGTCTGTAGCGTTTCAGCTTTTGACCTTCTTCGATCGTGAAAAGTTTCCATTCTAACAAATCCTCATTGACTTTTAAAGTATTCTTCGCATTCGATACCGCTGATTTAATTGCCTGATATAATATTTTCGCCGGCTTCTGACGCGCATAGTACAAATAATCCATTACCGCTGACGGTGATTTTTTCTTGACAGCGGTCAAAAAAAACCTCAGTTTTTTCGGCGATATGCGGATATTTTTCAGATAGGTTGTCGAGTCCATATTATGATCGTTTTTTTTTCGATGAAACAATTAACATCTTTGTCCATTTTTTCTGATTCCTGGTTTTTTTGCCGCGTGCCGGTTTACCCCACGGCGTCTTCGGATGCATGCCTTCGCCTGATCTTCCTTCCCCTCCACCGTGCGGATGGCTTCGCGGGTTTTGCGCAGTACCGCGTACTGTAGGTCGAATTCCCATGAGAATTTTCCTTCCCGCTTTTCCTATTATTTCCTCCTTATGTCCGATATTTCCTATCTGGCCTATTGTTGCAAAACAATCCGCAAAAAATTTTTTTACCTCACCTGAAGGAAGTTTCAGATGTATATACGAACCTTCTTTGGCAATGATTACCGCATATGAACCAGCGCTTCTCATCATCTGCCCGCCTTTTCCCGGAAACAGTTCAACATTATGGACCTGGACGCCAAGCGGGATATTCTTCAGGGGAAGAGCATTACCCGTTTTTATTTCAACGTCATTACCCGCAATTACCGTCATACCGATCTGTAAATCTTTCGGGTGGATAATATATCGCCTTTCACCATCTTTGTATTCAATCAACGCTATGTGACTGTTTCTGTTAGGATCTTTTTCTATGGTTATTACTTTGCCTTCCATATCGTGCTTGTCTCTTCTGAAATCAATGGTTCTATAGTATCGCTTTTGCCTGTTTCCTTTATGCCGCACGGAAACAGTACCTGAGGAATCTCTTCCAGCATGCTTTTTCAGTATGTGCGACAATGTTTTTTCAGGTTGTGTATTTTTCGAAACTGGTTGTTTTTGTGTTTTCATAGTTCAGGTTTGTGGAAATAAATCTATTTTTCCTTCTTTAACCGAAACGAGGGCGAATTTTTTGCTCGGTTGTTTTTTTGGGTTCATTTTCTTTCCCACTCTCTTGCTTTTTCCTTTCCTGACCATGATACGAATCATTCCGGCCTTGACTTTGTATAGGGTTTCCAATGCATATCTGATTTGGTGCTTGTCCGCATTCAAAGCGACCTCAAACATGTATACTTTGGTCTTTGCAAGATTTGTGGCTTTTTCGGTCAAAACTGGTCTTATCAATATATCATTTATTCTCATATCTATGAGCTATAATCATTAAAATTAAACTTGTTTTTCTATGGTTTCCAGAGCTCCTTCTACAAAAAACAGTGCCTGGGATGCCAATACCTCATATGCGTTTAGTGATGCTGCGTCGACTAGCCGGACATTCGGAATATTTCTGACGGCGAGCAACAGATTATTTTTTTCCACCTTAGGCACTACTAAAAGAATTTTTGTTTTCCCGAACTGCAGTTTCTTAAACAATGCGACAACGGTTTTCGTCTTCGGCTCCATAGTAATAAACTCTTTTTTCAAACCGTAAACACGGTGTTCTTTTTGTTTTAAATGTAGTGCGTATAATAGAGCTTTTCTCCTTTGTTTCTGATTCATTTTCAACGAATGATCACGCGGTAACGGCCCACCAACCACACCACCCCCCACAAATATAGGAGCTTTGATGCTGCCGTGCCTTGCGCGTCCTGTCCCTTTTTGTCGGTAAATTTTTCTTGTAGATCCAGTTACTTGGCCTCTTGTTTTTGCTGAAGCTGTTCCCTGTCTTTGATTTGCCAGATAAAATCGGGTATATTGGGCGAGCAGCTGAGAATGTGCGGTCTCTGAAAAAAGCGCTTTAGGAAGTTCGATAGAACTTTCTCCACCTGCGCTCGTATAGACAGCGTATATCAAATCGTTCGATTGTTTCACTGCTGTAGCTTTATGTTCTGTTGTTTGTTTACCTGTTTGTTCTTTTTTTGTCCTAGGCATAGTATTAAATAGCCGTCCTAACTTCAAGTAATCCAGTTATTGGTCCGGGTACAAGACCTTTTACGACGAGTCCCTTATCGTTAACCTCGACAACCATAAGATTTTTTACTGTTACTCTATCCAATCCCATGTGGCCCGCCATACGTTTTCCTTTATAGACACGGCCCGGTGTCGTTGTTTGGCCAATAGATCCCGGAGCTCGTTCTCTATCCGATTGCCCGTGTGTGCGTGGGCCTCCGGCAAAATGGTGACGTTTTACTACGCCCTGGAATCCTTTACCTTTAGAAATCCCTGATACATCCACAATATCTCCTTTTTTGAATAGAAGCGTCGATTTGATCTCGTCTCCCGGTTTGAGTTTAACCTCTCCTATTGTTAATAATTTTCTTGCTGACGCATCTTCAACCAATTTCACTTCACTCCCATAATCCTCGAGACGGAACTCACGTAAAAAACGAAGCGGGGTTTTCACCCCCGCTTTCGCTAGTTGTCCTTGAACTGGTTTTTGAATATTTTTATTTTTCATGGTACCGAATCCAAGCGTAACTGAAAAATAACCATGCTTGGATGGCTCTTTGATATCGATAAGATAGCATGGATTTGTTTTTATCAACGTAACAGGTATCCTGTCTCCTGATTCATTAAATGTTTGTGATTGATCTGATTTTTCGCCAAGAATAAATGCCGCCATAAATGACTTTCTAAAAAGTAATATCCTTTACCCTATACCGTCCGCCTTAAGCAATCTGGTATTGGGGCAAAAAAAATAGCCCCAGATTGGGGCTATATACCAATCCGTACTCTCTTTTTATTCCCTGTTATCCCGAACAAAGAAAAAAATCATGTGCATTTATTATATACTACCTTTTTATGAAGTTCAAATGAATTTTAAGGACTTGGAGGGAACTCAGTTATGAGATGTTTTGTTCTATTTACTAGGTACGTATTACCAGCAATAATATCAGAGAATTGGAAAACCGTAAAATTACTAGTTGATGATTTAACTATTCCTCCTGCCTCCTCGACTATAAGTTTTCCCGCGGCAATATCCCAGGGTTTTAATCCACACTCATAAAATAGAGATAGTCTTCCACAAGCAACATATGAACATTCCAAAGATGCTGTTCCTAAATTCACTATTCTTGCTCCTTTATCATGAAATATTTTAGCTAATGGATACGTTTTGTCAAAATTTTCTTTAGTATAAGGTGATCCTATATTAATCAACGTATTAAAAAATGATTTTGTCTTTCTGACACTAATCGACTCACTATTGAGAAATGCTCCTTTACCTTTTTCTGCCCAAAATAATTCTTTACGAAAAGGATCATATACCGCTCCACATTTAATTTCGCCTTTTTCAGCATATGCAACTGAAATTACAAATAGAGGCAATTGAAATCTAAAATTAGTCGTTCCATCCAAAGGATCAATTATCCATAGATGTTTTTCTTTTTCTGGATTTTTAAGATCGTTGTTTGTCTCTTCACTAAGAACTTTATAACCTGGATCAAGGAGTACTTTATGAAGAGAGTAAGCCTGATGAATTGCATTGGTGAGATATTGTTCGCTTATTAAATCGGCTTCAGTTACCCAATTTCCAGCGTCTTCCTTTTTTCCCCTAATTTGATGCGATACTGTTAATATTCTTTCTCCTGCTTCTCTCGTTATGGCTATCAAAAAATCGATCATTTCAATTATTTTCAAAATAATAAGTTTCGAGAATTTTTTTACATGTACCGTTTTCGCCTGTTTCTACCAGATTAATACTTTTTACAGGTGTTACATAATTAAAATGATTTGGTAACATTTTTAATGCATCATCAAGTTTATCAGGATCGTGAGGACGAGAAATTGAGATATGAGGAACATATAGCTTCTTTGCCGCCCACATTCCATATTTGATGAGACTTTTCTTTCTTGCGATATTCTTTCCTATCAATAATAGCTCCTTTTCGTCATAATTGCCATTCCTAAGCTTATTTAATTCGTCAACAATATTACTATGTAGTGTAGATAGTTTCTTTGATAATTTTGCATTGATAAATATTGAGCCCACATCAATTGTTTTTGAAGAAAACATAATATCAAATTGTTTAAACCGTTTTGCTAGACTAGATAACTTACTTTTGATTTTTTCGAGGTTTTCACTAGGATAAATTGAAGTATATAAAGTCATGTGAGGAATTTTATTAACAGTGTTAAGGACTATCTTTGAAGGTATTTGAGTGTTAATTTGTTGACTAAGTGAGATTAGCTGGTTATTCAGCTGGTTATCAAACAATACCACTATGTTCCTTTTCATGACTTTTCCATTAGCCATACGAGTAGCAATATATCACATCTTTACTTCAACTTCAACACCCGCAGCAAGTTCAAGATGCATAAGAGCATCTATTGTCTGATTTGTCGGATTAACAATATCGATAAGGC
>CAZBEJ010000006.1:0-27274 GCA_964490915.1 uncultured Gammaproteobacteria bacterium | reverse complement strand
CCTTTCGGTGAGCGTCACGTCCTTTTTTCAGAGAAGTAATGAAATTGCCCGATATGAGCGCTGCCAATACGCCTAAAATTACGATAACGATCATGAGTTCGAGCAGGGTAAATCCGTGTTTGTTCATATAAAAATAGTATACTATGTATTTAATAAATGTAAAAGCATCGATGCGAAAATTTATCAAGCACCATAAGGTAATTTTACTCCGTTTCCTGTCACTGTTTATTTTGGTAAACATTGGATTATACGTATTTGTTTTTTTGTTTCATCGGACGGTGCCGTTTTCCACAAGCGATTATGCGGTAGCGTATCACGTTTTTCCTGATCCGCGGATACAAAATAAGCCATACGATTTTTTACAGTCATGGGCGGTTTTTGATGCCCAATGGTATACAAGGATTATTCTCTATGGATATCCACGTATTAATGGCAATATACCCCTTAATCAGCTGCATGTAGACACTGCCGCGCCATATGCTTTTTTTCCTGCATATCCCGTAATCGTAAGGCTAATGAATTTGCTCTTTCATAATGCATTGGCGAGTGGTTTTCTCGTGAACCATATTCTCTTGATAATTAATTTTGTTCTTCTCGTATTTCTCGTTTCCCGTATTTCTAATCTGTCGGTTGCTCTCAAGACCGCGTTCTTACTCTTTCTGTTTCCCATGAGTATTTTCTATCACAGCATGTTTGCCGAAGGCATTTTTCTTACATTCCTGATATTGTTTTCTTATTTTCTCATTCGCAAAAAATTAATAGGGGCTGCAGTTTGTTATGGATTGCTGACCGTCACAAAGGCAAACAGTTTTCCGCTCATTTTGCTGATACTTATCCAATACGCGCGTACTTCGGCCGGCTTGCCGGTTTTGCGGAAACTTCGAGAGATTTTGGTACTGTTGATTTCCTCATTAGTTCCGCTGTCGTTATGGGCATTATTTTCCTTTGTTCAAACGGCAAATCCGCTGATCTTTCTCAAAGTCCGTGGATTTTGGCTTATGAATACGTATCAGTTACCGTGGAAGTTGTTCGTGCCGTACATCTTCAAAAATATATATTCGATTTTGGAATTCCCCTTTCTTCCCTGGCATAGTTTTGCCTCATCTCGGATTGAGATAATCACGGTATTCATAATCGTCATCATACTGATTAAAAGCCGTAATAAAATACCGTATGAGTTTTGGACAATATCTTTTTTTCTTTGGTTGTTTCCTCTCCTAAGTACAACCCTGATGTCATTTACCCGTTATCAGATAGTATCTTTCCCTCTCTTTTATTTTCTCGCGAAAAAGCTGAAAGGATGGAAATACGGTATGGTTCTCGGTCTTTTTACTATTTCCCAGTTTTTGGTTTCACTGTATTTTGTGAATTGGGTGTGGTTGGGATAGTTGATTCTTGCGCACTCATTATTCTGTACTGGTGCAGTAATGCGGGCATTTCAGGATTATATTTGTCACAGTAATACATATAACTCAACGCGTCACCGAGTTCGGTCAAATCGCTCATGTTCAGATAGGATCGGAACGCCGCGTACGTTTTTTTGGCATCGCTGCACGCGTTATTTCTTGATTTGATGCGAAGGAGGAGACCTTGCGCGATTTTATTACCCGGATCGTATTGGAATATGACCGCTATATACCGTAACGAAAGCGCGTCTTGTTTCAAAGAAAACAAATAGCGGGAATACGAGAGTAATTTCCCTACATAATCATCGCGCAATGTATTCAAATGATATATATTGCTTTGAAACGTGTTCAATTTCAGGATGTGCAGTTTAGTCCAAATGATAGTATTTGCCCCGATGATTGCTTCCGAATCATTTTTTGCCGATTGTTCATCGGCATAGTATTTCCAAACCAAACCGTATGGCACCCAATAGCCGGGTAACGTAGGTGTTTCAAAAAAAACAGGAAACTTCCGGCTGTTTGTCGCAATGAATTTCTTAAGGTTATTGGCCGATAGGTTGGAATAATCGAGTTCAGGATACCGTTTTTCAAGAATCTGCTGATAATAGGTGCGATTGAATATGCCGATGGATAACAGCTTGATATCCGGTCGATACCGTTGTACGAAATAATAATAATCTACGGTAAAAGTGGAATTGTCTGATGTGGTGGCAAGTATGGCATTTTTCGGAAGGCTGTCCAGGATATCCTGCGCGTAATAATCGAATTGCCGGATCGTTCGTACGTAGCGGATGGTGCGATAGTTGGAAATAAAAATAATGACGACAAGCAGGATTCCGAACCCATAAAAAGACATATGTTTGATGCGGGACAGGCCCGGATGCGAAAGCTTAATTCTGTCGATGAGCTGAAATGCATAGTGAAATCCGAATCCGAACAGAAGAATAAGAATGTAATAATAACTGATCAGGAAGCGTTCGAAAGTAGCCGCACCGAACTCGACAACCAGAGAAAAATTGATGTAAAAAAAGAAAACAAGATGTGCGGCGATGGTAACGAGTGAGAATATGAAGATTTTCTTGTGTTTTTTGTATGTCCACACAAGCCCCAGGATTATAAATATGGAACCGATTATCCTGAAATCCAATAGTATATATATGAAACTTGAGCCAAGACCGAGGAATTGGATGGGAAGGTCCGGCTTTGAACCCTGATACGACCTGAACGTGCCGTATGTTGCCCTGGTGACCAAACGGATGAACCCCGACAGGGTACGTGCGTTTTCAAAATCAATCGGAGGCTTGAACAAACTGGCAAGAGGCGCATAGAGATAAACAGAAAAACCAAGGAATGTCAGCGCTATGGATTTTACCGCAGTCGCGAAATGCCGCATCTGAGATTTCCACCGTTCATCCAGTACCAGGTACCAGCCGGGAATATATAACAGTATGGTTTGATGATTGGTAAGGCTGAGCCCGAGCAAAAAAAAGACAATAATAGGTATGGTTTTTCGTTTATGTATATAGGCGTATAAAAGAAAATACCCGATAAGCGCGATAAACATATTATTGAGCGCGAAAACTTCAGGTACTTCCGCATAGAGCCACACGGGAAAAAGAAATACGTACAATGTCGCAGGAACCAGCCCCATAATTCTGTTGCGGAAAAACAGCATATAAGTTCTGTAGAGAATATAGCTGGTTATTACCGTCGGAACGATCGAGAGAAGGACCATTGAAGGATCGACATGGACATATCTGATGACATTTTGCAAAAAGGAATAGAGAGGATAGCCGGGCGGATGTGCAATACTCCACGTATTTCCGACGGTCAGAAACTCGGCGCTGTCGCCGCCAAAGAGATGATGGATACGCAATATCCACAGAACTAAAAATTCTGCCAAAAAAATACCAAAGGTCATAGATATGTTATTGTACCATGCAGCATTTTATTCTACGCACCACATGCATTTGAAGGTTGCTGATCCGGGGTCACCGCACGTACTCCCGTTATTAGCACTGTATGAAGTTATTGCACCGCCAGAAATATAATATTTCGTGTTCGGGTCGCTTCTGAACGATCGCGAAGCAGGTTGGAAACAAACGGTAATTGATTGGGAAGCGCCAGATACCGTAATGTTGGACAACTGGCCTCCGGCAAGGGTTGAAAAATCGCTTTTAAGTTCACCGGTTGTTACCACATCCTGGATATTAATGGCAGTATATGCAGTAGACAAGTTTGTCGGTCCGAACCCGGTTAACGATGGTGATGCATTTTCCCACGGCATAGCGTTTTTAATTGCATAATACCGTATGACTGCTCCTTGCAGTTCCGACACCGTATTCCTTACACCGGTATCGGTTCCTTTTTTCAGCTGTTCAAACGGATCAAGTGCTGCAAGTAATCCTACCGCCAATGCTCCAAGAAGCGCAATCACGATCAGAAGTTCAATCAAGGTAAAACCTTTCGAGAATTTTTTCAACATATACTATCAATATACAATAATCCTTTTTGTATTGTCAAGGGGTAAAATATATGGTATATTTAGAAATTAGAAATTAGAAATTAGAAATTTTTATCATGGCCCCTCTACCAAAACGTAAGCATTCTACCCAACGCAAAGGCAAACGTATGGCACAGCGGTCACGCATTCTGGTTTCGTTGGTCAAATGCCCCAATTGCGGAAAAAAGAAAATACCACACAGAATATGTAAATATTGTGGAAAATAATGTGTGTGACGTACAGAGGATTACGCATAGAAGATAGATTTTTATCCATCATCAATCGTCTAAAATTCTTATGGACATTCGCCATTCCCATCGCATTAAGATCGTTCAGGAGATCTATGCGTGCTCGTTTTCGTCGGATCAGGGTAGCAGACAGCTCGATCAGAAAACAAAGTCAGTTCTTCTTCATCAGAGGGCCATTAATGAGATCATAGCTAAATTTGCCTTGAAGTTTCCGATCAATAAGATTGCCCGCATAGACCTGGCGATTTTGCAGTTGAGCGTTTATGAATTGATCATTGAGAAAAAAGAACCGCCGAAGGTCGTAATCAACGAAGCGGTAGAACTGGCAAAGGAATTAGGCAGCGAAAAATCATATGCCTTTATTAATGCGGTACTTGGTAAAATATACGGTGAAGCAAGTTCAACCAGCCAATCGGCGGATCAAACCTCAAATGTCACATAAGTACACATCTCTGGAAAAAAAAATCGGCGTTAAAATAAAAAAACACGAGTTGTTGGAAAATGTCTTCATCCACCGTTCCTACCTCAACGAGCACCGCGGCGCTCATCTGGTATCAAACGAGCGTCTGGAATTTTTAGGAGACAGCGTGTTGTCGCTTATAACCTCGGTCTATCTTTTCCGAAGCTACGCTACTCTTAAAGAAGGGGATTATACCGAGATAAAATCCGCAATTGTCAAAACGGAAAGTTTGGCTCATGCGGCAGCACAGCTTGATTTAGGATCATATTTATTTCTTTCCAAAGGTGAGGAACTTGGGGGAGGGAGAGCAAATGCCAATATTTTAGCTGATTGTTTTGAAGCGCTGATTGCCTGTATTTTCCTCGATCAGAGTTTTGAGAAGGCATACCTGTTCATAACCCGGCATTTGTTTAAAGACGTTCTTGATTCCATAGTAAAAACCAAATCATATCTTTCCGCCAAGAGCAAGCTGCAGGAAATTATCCAGGCAAAGTACAAGAAAATACCGCTCTATAAGGTTTTAAACGAGACTGGCCCCGAACATAAACGCATATTTACCATAGGCGTGTATTTCAGTGATAAAAAACTTGGTGAAGGTATGGCGACATCAAAAAAAGAAGCCGAGGAAAGGGCTGCGAAAGCTGCTTTTGAAAATATACATGCAATATGATACAATGAAGCAGTTAATAACGGTACCAAGGTTCATACAGTATTTTATAAACGTTATAAACTCAATTATATGGCAGTTACGCTTCGATTGTTTCGGTTAGGGAAAATAAAAAATCCGCACTATCGTATCGTTGCCATTGATAAACGAAAAAAGCGCAACGGCACCTATGTTGACGTCATCGGTCATTATAACCCGACCGCCGCGAACCACGTATTGCAGTTGGATGAAGCGAAAATCCACAAATGGCTGGAAAAAGGCGCCACTGTTTCCGAAGGTTTAGCCAAACTTCTTAAAATGGGTTAGTCTTACGTGCGTACGTAAAGTCCGTTGTTCCCTCAGCCGTAGCGGTGTTGCTTTCCTTTAACGCAAATGTTACTTTTTGTTGCAGATCTGTCAATTGTTGGAGCGAAACAGGTGAAAGCGTAATCGTATTGATAGTCGATGGGTTTAATTTTTGGCTATAGAATGTGGTATTGACTTTAAATTGACCTGCGGTTTGTTGTGACAATTCAATCTTGTCTGAAGTAATAAATCTGCCGCCATTATAGTTATAGTCTTTTAAGAATTTGAGAAATGAATCCCGACTTCCCACACCGGTAATCACCAGCTGAAGCTGACCTTTTGTCAAGCGGGACAGGTCGATAGAATACCCGACAATAGTAAAACCGGTCTCCCGTGATAAATTATCCAACGTGTAAATGATTGAAAAATAATCTTCAGAGTCAGGAATGAGCGTATTTAAAAACGCGGCAACATCTTTCAGATTTTGAGTTGAAGAACTTAACACATTCAGTGAACTGATTTGTTTTTGTAAATCGTGCGTGTTTTGCTGCAAAGAATCTATTTTAGCGATATTTTCATTGATTTTTGCCATGTTAAAAGGAATAAATAAGATAAAAAGCACTAATAAAATAATGCAGAACATAAGGTAGAGTGCATTTTCTTTTATAAGGCTCACTATGTATGGTTTAATGTTGAGTTTCATAAATGGGGATGAATCGTCCGGTAAACGACAACGTATAATTAGCAAGAGAAGCGCTGCCTGATGCGGCGTTAAAACTTTTCATCGATACCTGTTCAAAGTTCTTCAAGAAAGAATCAGATTCAATAAATTTAAGAAACTGGATTAACTGGTCGAAATTATTAAAACTGACACTGAAATTCGTCTCCCTGTTTCTTTGTATTACGAAAGAAGCCAAAGCTGCGGACTCCGTGCTTTTAGAAAGAGCATTGCTTAACAGATTATAATACGGGAGCGAATAGGCGTCCTCCTTCATGTAATTCTGTACCAGTTGGTATTTTCCCTGAATATAGGCGAGCTGGGCTTGTGCGTCTTTTTTACCGGTTAATTGAAGCAGTAAGCTGTTTTTTTGGTTGGTAAGGTTTTGCAACTGTGTGCCTTGTCGTAGGGAAATAATAGTAAAAAATAAGGTGACCAGTACGGCCATTACGCTCAGTAAAATGGTAATTTTACGGATAAAAGAAAACAGATGTTCCAGTTTTGTATAATCTTCGCGGTTGGTAAGGAGATTGATCTTCGTTTTTTTCATACCGCTTAGGTGATATTATCTAAAATTGCCGCCGATTGCGGCAACATAAACAGGTAATATATTTTTTTGCGCTTCGATTTCAGAAGTCTTTTTGCATACGGGATACGGATTGAGAAAATCAATAGGTATGTTGATACTGCTTTTCAGATATAGGGGTGCGTATGGGAGACGAAATCCGTCATTGGTGACATATATGCTTTCGACACTCCTTTTATACTTGTCTGCGATAAGGGTAATGAATCGTTTAATCTCTGTGGAGAATTCTTTCAGTATGGGTAACAGGATTGAGTCTACCGGTATGGAAATATGTTGTTGTCCGGTATATGCCGAAAGGATATCCGCCGCTTTCCGGGGATCGATGTTCAAATTTATTTGAAGCTCCTTGACAAAGAGCGAATACCCGATAGTAAACGTATGGGTTTGGATCGTAAGATTCTTGCGTAGGTCATAGTAATACAATGAGGTAGAGTTATAGCCGAGGTTGACGATAAGGGTATTGGTTTGCTGCTTTGAGAATAACTGGGAATAATATGCGCTCAGGAAACGCGAGGTTGCGCTGAGTCCGTTTTCGACGGAGTTGGGAATCAGTCCGGCGAGCTCGACGGTTCTTTGGACTTTTTCAATGAGTTTTTTCGGTGCAGCTACGATAAGAACAAGGAGATTATTGGCTTTGCTATTATCGTTCAATATTTCAAGGTCAATGTTGGTTTCCTCCATGGGCATGGGTATGAATTGATCGGCCTGGTATTTGATTGCGGAGATGAGTTCTTTCTCGTTTAGCCGCGGCATTTCGAGAATCTGGCTATAGGTTACCGAGTCGGGAATGACAACGGCGACATTTTTCTTCGGGATTTTCAGAGAAGAAATAAGCGTATCGAGAACCTTTACCTGTTCATTTATTCCTTTTTCCGCGTCGGTCGAATAAAAAAGAGCGTTTCCGGGTATTTTTGCCAGTGCTTTGATATCAATGATGTTCCCCTCTTGTTTTGCATCAACCGCTTTTATGAGATTTTCGCCGATATCCAGACAATAATAAGAATCAGTCATACTTTCACTATATTGGATTGGTAAAAAAATATCAAGATGATGTGACATGGGCTATTATTTCAGAGGGAGGGTAACGCTGACCTGAAAAGGTAACGCAACATAATCGGCGCCGCTGCCGCATGAACCAACAGACATGGTAAATGCGTCGTGATAACACACGGTGTAATTGATCGTTACGACCGGCGATCCGTATCCGCTTGCCGAACACTGTTGGATAATTGAACCGGAAGAAATAATGGCGTTTGAAGACGTGAGATCCGTCGATGTAGTGACTGATGATTCTGAAGCTATGGTGTAGGCACCTGAATCATAATCAAAATGGAACCAATGGCCGTCGCTATCCAAAAAATACAAAGGGAATTTTAGATCACCATACAGGTATTTATGAGAAGTCTGATCACCGCTATAGCAGAGATGGGTGGCTTCATCAGACGTATAGATATTTGCGGCATTTTGCCTGATGGTTGAAGTGATGACATCTGAGACGAATGTTCCTTGTTTTTTGATCTCCAACAGCTTCATTGCCCGCGATTGCTGCTGTAGGATAATGAAAAAAATCGCAAATACGGTCGGCAACGCAAAAGCGATGACACCGATAACTACGATCATTTCGATTAACGTAAAAGCTTTTTGTTTCATATAATTATTGCTACCACAGAGTAAATGATCCTTGTAAGGGTATGTGCACCGGTCCGCCGGTCTCGGTCCAGCTTACTTCAATATCTACGTCTACTCGGGTTGGCGTTGCATTATCGGTCGTTAATGTTGCGGTTCTATTGTATATGGCAGGTGATCCTGATGGCCCGAATGCAGAAGCTGCGCACGGAATGGTCCATGGATTTATCAATGGTATGGAGTCTTCATTAAAACAGTACGTAATGCCGGTTGTTGAGCCGTATCCTGCAAATGTCGTCCAGTCCGATTCCTTTTGTGCGCGGAGCCATGCCATAAGATTTTGTGCATATTGGGTGGCGATCAGTTTATGTTCGTTCTTGGTCATCGACTGAACCGAATAGGTAACGATTGCCGCACTGGTCACAAAAAAAATCGCCAAAATACCGATAAATATGATAACCTCGACCAATGTAAACGAACGATTTCTATAATTATACCTTATGTGAGACTGTTTCATATTTAAGGGTTTAAGGGCAAGAATGCCAATTGGTGTCAACGCTGACGGTTCCCACAGGAGTTATGGTAAGACGCAGACAATTATTGATTGTTGCTGATATGGCGGCATTTTTTATACTGATAATTTGATTGACGAGTAAATTCGTCATCTTATAATTTGGGACGAACTCTATAGCATAAGGAGTACTGGGGCTATAAATTGATAGGCTTGCCGTAGGAAAACTGTAGATATTTGGAAGTGATCTATTAGTATCCGTACAGTATGTTGCGCAATTTGCCGCAGTACAGTAATTCAAGGTATATCCATTCGATAATAATTTTACTTCATATCCATTGAAACTGCCGCTCGTGCAGTTCGAATCAAGTTCTTGCGACTGCGCTTTTTTCCGCGCAAGTTCCAGCATATCCGCCAGTTTCTGAGTCTCAGCTTTTAGCCGCGCCTGCTCGGAGTAGGCATTATATTGAGTTATGACAAGCCCTGAAAAAAACATAAGTATACCGACGACAATAATCAGTTCTATGAGCGTATAGGCACGATCTGCTTTATTTTTGGCCATATGGTCCGACACAATAGTTACAAGCATTTGCAGTTCCACAGCTATCAACGCCTAGACTGAGAGAACAGCCGGTAGTACTTTCAAGTCTTGCGGCGATCGTATAATCGGTACAGTAAGAACCGGTAGGAGGAGCAACATTATCGCATGCTGAAGGTGAATCAGGTAATGCTTCATAATAATAATAGTATGTTGTTGAACATTTCGGATCGTTTGGTGCTTTGGATAAATACGTGGAACTTCCGTCAGAAACACTTCCCGGGCTCGTGCAGCTGGAAAAAGTGAAATTTGCAGTGGTCGGATAATATCCCTTATTGCTTCGGTACATTTCTATGGCAGCGCGGATTTGCTCCAGATCCGCTTTCCGTTTCGCATCCCGCGACTGTTTGACAAACTGAGTGTATGAAACCGCTCCGATAGAAGCCAAAAGACCGATAATCGTAGCAACCACCAGAATTTCTATAAGAGTGAAGCTCTTTTTAAGTTCATGGTTGTGATACTGATACCGCATATATATTATTGTTGATTTGATAAACAGGGTGCGGTGCCGCCTGATTCTAATGCCGACGCGCAAATAGTATACGTCGTTTGGTTAGTGGCGTCAGTATTAGTTAAAGTATAATGATACGATGTATTATCTAAAGGATCTTGAATTGAAATTGTTGTCGTACCACAGTTATAACTGTCAGTTGACTGAATATCACTATCATTAGCACTTACAGGATACTTAAAATTATTGTTATAGCTATAATATTGCTCGAAGCAATTTTGTAAATCATGAAGATCAGCTCTGCGCTTTGCATCCCTCGCCTTTTTCTGCGCTGTGGAATACGAAACCGAACCCAAACCGATCAAAACCGCGATAATGCCGATAACGACCAGGAGCTCAAGGAGCGTAAACCCATAGGAAATTTTAAATTTTAAATTTGAAATTTGAAATTGTTTCATGCTATGGTTGTGTAACATTATAACATTTTCCCGAAGTACAGGTATATCCCGCGGGACACCCTCCTATGTTTATATCTGAATCAGCCGCGTTTTCCATACAGGCATCTAAAACATAGGCAGTTTTGTCACCTGTTCCAAGCGGATCGAGTTTGTAATAATAACTTTTGGGCGACGTAACGCTTCCTGAAGGATCGCCGGGAACGGAATTCATATATATCGTTGTTCCATTTGACCATTGCGTATACGGCGCAGGAAAACTCGCAGTTGGTATATAACTTTGATCCGTTTGATCCTGTTTATACAATTCCAATGCTTTCTGTATTTGTTTAAGATCGCTTTTCCGCTCTGTATCCCGCGCCCGTTCCCGTGCAGACATATAATTGGGCAGCATTACCGCAGCCAGCATGCCGATGATGGCGATGACAACCAGGAGTTCTATTAGGGTAAACCCTTTTTTAAGTCTCATGAGTCTCATATGATCAATGAGTCTCATATGATCAATAACTATAAGACCCATTCTCTATTTTATGCTATACTCTTTTGCGATAAAAATCAAGAGATGATCGATGGAGAGTTGTGGATTTGCATTATTGTATCTTATGAGCCTATAGGCGGTTGATAATTCTTTCAGAGTTTCCGCGACATGAGGTTGCTGTGTACGTTGTTTCCGGAAGTATTCAAGAAAGGAACCAATGATTGTTTCCGCGCTATCCCTTGTTGTGCACTGTAATAATCTATTTCCCATAAGTTCCATTATCCGGTGAGGTTTGGTACGGCTAAGAAGGTCATTCAGTTCGGGATCACCATACGCTTTAGTGTCAGAATCAATCGTCATCATCCTGGTTCTGGATCGAACAGTCGGCAACAGGCCGTATGCCTGGGAAACCGCGAGAACAAATTGAACATGTTCAGGCGGTTCTTCAAGAAGTTTTAGGAATGAATTCTGCGTCTCAAGCGACGAGTGATCAAAATCTTCCAGAACATAGATTTGCGTATACGGTCGCTGTACAATCAGTTCTTTTGACAATCCCCTGATTTGATCTATGGAATACTCTGTTTTTATTGGCTGCATAGTGACGATATAGTGGGCTGTCTGCGCATACTTTTTTTTCAGAAAGTCATAGAGCTTTTTTTTCGATTTGGTAATCATGAGAATTGGTATCATAGCTGATTTATGATTGCATTTTAGCAAAAAAAACTATAGAGTGAAAGTATGACTATAGTTCCCAAACAACTGTTGTCCCAGTTGGTAAAAAATACCATCATTTCACAGTCTGACGCGGATCATTATGAAGTGCTCTGTCTTCAGAAAAACATTCCTATCCAGGATTTTTTGAGGGAAACGATGTCGGTTAAGGAAAGCGAGATCATCAAGGCAATGGGTCAGGTTCTGGGCGTTTCGTGGGTGGATCTGGCAAACTCACCTATTGATTCGCAGGCTATTGGTTTTATTTCGGAATCCATCGCACGGAAATATCAAATACTCCCCTATCGCTACGACGAAAAAGAGGATACTATTTATATTGCAACAGGAGAGCCATTCAACACGTTTATCACGGATTTTTTGGAAAAAAAAACCGGAAAACGCATTATATTGGCATTGGCGGACCTTGAAAAAATTACCAGGAATATTGATCTTTCGTATGGTCACGGATTATCGCCTGAGGTGCGCGATGCATTACAGGAATACGGGCCTTCGACCGCAGCCGTGAATGTGGAAAATGCCGCAACCATGACTACGGAAGCGCCAATTGCAAAAATTGTTTCTACCATTCTGGAATTTGCGGTGAAAAGCAGGGCATCTGATATTCACATAGAACCGCAAGAAACGCAAACGAAAGTACGTTACCGTATTGATGGTATATTGCATGAAAAGCTTACGCTTCCCCGTTCTTTGCATGACGCGCTGATTTCGAGGATTAAAATTTTGTCCGGCATGAAGATCGATGAGCGCCGTATTCCCCAGGATGGCCGTTTCACCTTTAAAATTAGTGATCAGGAAGTAGATCTTCGTATATCGACGTTACCGACGGTGCACGGGGAAAAGGTCGTAATGAGACTGCTAAAAAAAACCGGCGGTATTCCGTCGCTGGTAGAGCTAGGCTTGGGTGGTCCGCAGTTGAATGATCTGGAAGACGCGATCCTTAAACCCTACGGGATTATTCTGGTTACCGGACCGACTGGTTCGGGAAAAACAACTACGCTGTACTCGGTATTGTCGCGGCTTAATAAACCAAGCGTAAATATATCCACTTTGGAAGACCCGGTAGAGTATCAACTGGACGGCATCAATCAGGTTCAGGTCAATCCGCAGGCGGGATTGACGTTCGCGAATGGTCTACGTGCATTTTTACGCCAGGATCCGAATATTATTCTTGTTGGAGAGATTCGTGACGCTGAAACAACCCAGTTGGCGATACAAGCAGCGCTTACCGGCCACCTTGTTTTTTCCACGTTGCACACCAATGACTCTGCTACGGCTATTCCCCGTTTGATTGATTTGGGAGCAGAGCCGTTTTTGATTGCTTCTGTTATGAATGCTACCATGGCTCAAAGAATTTGCCGCAGGGTTTGCACCTATTGTAAGACCGAATATGAACCTCCGCAGGAAATCCAGCAATCGGTCCGCCAAATACTTGGTGATTTGCTGCCGAAAAAATATCAAGGTACGGTATCGATACCGCTATTCAAGGGTCAGGGCTGTAATGAATGTAATAATACCGGATATTACGGGCGTATTGCCATTTTCGAGATATTGAAAGTATCCATGGCAATCAATAAAATGGTTTTACAGGAGAGTTCTGCAAAAGAGATCGAAGTCCAGGCACGCAAAGAAGGCATGATTTTGATGAAGCAGGATGGTTTTTTGAAAGCTCTCGACGGCATTACGACGATTGAAGAGGTATTGAGAGTGGCTGAGGTATAAAAATTGTTTTTTTGTGTTACACGTTACATGGTATATGGAGCTATGGATATTTCTGAACTATTGCAGGTAATCATCAACCAAAAAGCTTCGGATTTGCACCTGATCGAAGGATATTATCCCACGGTCCGAATTAACGGAGCATTGCATCCGCTTACTTCTTTTCCGGTTTTGACCAGAGAGCTGAGTCAGTCCTTGATTTTCTCCATCCTTTCAGCTGAACAGAAGGAGAACTTTCTGGCGAATCACGAAATTGATATGGGCTATGGATTTAAAGATAGTCGCTTTCGCGTCAACGTTTATTATGCGCAGATGGCTGTTTGCTCTTCATTCAGGTATATACCCAATGCCATAAAAACCTTAGAGGAGCTTGAGCTGCCCCTATCTCTTGGCGATTGTGTGGATATGCGGCAAGGTCTTGTTTTATTGACAGGACCGACCGGTATGGGTAAATCAACGACGCTTGCCGCATTAGTCAATAAAATCAATCTCGCGTACGCAAAGCACATCATTACCATAGAAGACCCTGTTGAATTTGTATATCCCAAGTCAAAATCAATCATTTCCCAGCGGCAGCTGCAGGATGATACGTTAGCCTGGAGTATGGCGCTCAGATCAGCGTTGCGTGAAGACCCCGACGTTATACTGGTTGGTGAGATGCGGGATTACGAGACCATCCAGCTTGTTCTGACGGCTGCGGAGACCGGACATTTGGTGTTCTCCACACTTCACACCAACTCTACCGCAGAATCTATCAACAGGATTATCGATATATTCCCTTCCAACCAGCAAAACCAGGTACGAAACCAGTTGGCGTCGGTCTTAAAGCTGGTGGTTTCGCAGAGACTGCTTCCTGAGATTTCCGGTGCCAAACTTATTCCGGGTGTCGAAATCCTCAAAAACACCTATCCGATTGCCGCGAATATCAGGGAGGGAAAAACTCATTTGATCGATAATATTCTGGAAACCTCGGAGTCGGACGGATGTATCCTGTTTGAAAAATACTTGATGAGCTTGTATCGCACTGGCAGAATCTCCCGTGATATCGCCCTGAATTATGCGATCAGAAGAGCAGAGATAGAAAAGTTTATAAAATAGCATGAGGTATAAATATAAAGCGCTGAAAGACCATAAGATCTATGCGAAAGTTATTGAGGCGGAGGAAGAGAAGGATGTCATTGAATTTCTTCGTCACAAAGGGTATTTTCCGATTTCCGTAAAAAAGGCACAGGAGAGTAGTTTTGGTTTTTTCGATTCCTTTTTTAATCAACTTTCGTTTAATGATGTGGTGGATTTTACCCGACAGATTGCGATCATGCTCAATGCCGGATTGACACTGGTTGACGCTCTGGGTATTCTGAAGAAGCAGGTTTCTAAGGTTGCGGTTCAAAAACTGATTAACGATATTGATTTAAAAATCAAAGCCGGAAGCCCTCTTTCCTCAGCGCTCCGCAAATATCCGAACATATTCTCCAATTTATATATTGCCCTGGTCCAGTCGGGTGAGGCTTCGGGAAAACTGAGCGAGATTTTGCTGAAATTATCCGACAATCTGGAAAAAGAACGTGAGTTCAAAGGAAGAATGAAGGGGGCGCTGATCTATCCGGTCATTGTGGTGACCGCCATGATTGGCGTCATGTTTATCATGATCACATTCGTGATTCCGAAGCTTTTAGGCTTGTATAAGGATTTTAATATCCAGCTGCCGTTCACCACGCAGATACTGATCGCGGTTTCTGATTTCAGCTCGAAATTTTGGCCCGTTATTATCGTTGGCGTGGTCGGAGGCATTACGCTTTTCAAACGATATATCAGTACAAAGGTGGGAAAGCGCAGTTACGATTCCTTTCTCCTGAAACTGCCGGTATTCGGCAACATTATTAAAGTATCGGCTCTTGTGGATGCGACCAGAACTCTTTCGATTCTTATTGGCGCCGGTGTGTCGATTCTTGAAGGGTTGACAATCGTTGAAGACACTACCGACAATATCGTATATCAGGAAGCTTTTAAGGAAATAAAGAAAAAAGTCGAAAAAGGTGAATCTCTTGGTCTATCGCTTGAGCAGGCCGAGATATTCCCTCCGATCCTTGTTCAAATGGCGCGTGTGGGAGAGCAGACCGGTCATCTTGACGATACGTTGATGCGTATGTCGCGCTATTTTGAGATGGAATCAGAACTGGCGGTCAAGGCGATGACTACATTGATAGAACCCGCAATTCTGGTCGTATTGGGTTTGGGGGTCGGATTCCTGGTTCTCTCGGTCATTACGCCGATCTATAATCTGACCAGTTCATTCAACTGAAACGATGTGCCATTCCGGTTGTCGGTTAATTTCTTGCAATCAGACGTGTTCTATAAAGATCCAGACGCTTTTGCAGTGCCTGATAGTCTTCAAGTTGATAGGAACCGGTGAATGTGTGTACTGCACGTTTTGTTTGCTCTATAAGATCAAAATTGCTAAACGAGGCTATTTTAAGATCGGCAAAACCATGCTGCATGGTTCCGTATAGCGTGCCTGGTCCACGGATTTCCAGATCTTTCTGAGCCAGTTCACTCCCATTTGCCGTTTTTGCGAAATACTCTAACCGCTGTCGAATAGCATCACTCGCCTGCTCTGAAAATACATAGCAATAGGACTGTTGGTTTCCCCTGCCGATTCTTCCCCGCAGTTGGTGAAGTTGTGCCAACCCAAAACGCTCCGCACCTTCGATAATCATAATCGACGCATTCGGAATATCAACGCCAACCTCGACTACCGGCGTTGCGACCAATATATCAAGCTCATGGTCTTTGAACATGGTCATCACGGCATTTTTATCCTGTGCTTTTAATCTTCCGTGTACCAACCCAAGCCTGAGCAAAGGAAAAATCTTTGTTTGCAGGTATTCAAACTCCCTGGTAACCGCCTTTACTGATTTCATCGACTCCGTATCTGATTCCTCAATCAAGGGACAGATAATGAATGCCTGAGTATGATATGTTGATATCTGCCGCATAATCCATTGATAGCATGCGGTGCGTTTTTCCTTTTGCACGTAATATGTTTTAACCGGAATCCGCCCGGCAGGCATCTCATCAATGACGCTCATATCCAAATCCTGATACAGCGTAAGCATGACTGTTCGGGGGATAGGTGTGGCGGTCATACTCAGTACATGCGGATTGATTCCTTTATATTTTAGTTCTGCGCGTTGTGCCACACCAAACCTATGCTGCTCATCGATCACCACAAACCCCGCGTTCCTAAAGTTGATTTTTTTCTGTATGACGGCGTGCGTACCGATAATGATGTCCGCGGTGTCCAGTTCCTTGGTACCTGGTTTTACCGATCCGGTAAGAAGGATAATATTAGGTGATTTTTTATCGGTAATCGGTACCTTGTCTGGAGTTTTGAGTTTTGAGTTTGAAATCTGACTAGTACGGAATAATTCCGTAATAGTCCTATGGTGTTGCTGTGCCAAAATTTCCGTTGGCGCCATGATAACCGATTGACAGCCGTTCAAAAAGGAAATATAGCACGCAATGGCGGCAACCACTGTTTTTCCCGATCCGACCTCGCCCTGCAAAAACCTATTCATGGGCCTTTTTCTTCCCAAATCCTCCCTAATTTCCCCAATCACCCTAACCTGTGCCTTGGTCAATCGGAACGGCAAATGGTCGATAAACCTTCGCAGTTGATCCTCCTGCAGCTCATCCATACGGAACGGATGCGTCACTGTTTCCTGTTCCCATTCCTTACGGATATAATACGAGGAGAGCTGTATCATAAAAAGTTCGTCGAACGCCAGGCGCCTTGTTGCCCGTTCCAGTGCGCCTATATCCGGAGGGAAATGAATGGAGCGGTACGCCTCATATTCTCCGATGAGCCGGTAGCCGGATATAATCGTATCCGGATAGATCTCATGGATCTTATCCACTGCTTCACTCTGCGCGTCTTTTTGACGGCCGTCTTCAAGACGCGACAGAAGATACCGGATTTTTTCCCTGATTGTTTTTGATGATAATCCCCGTGTTTCCGGATACACCGGTATGATTCTCCCGGTATGCAATAATTCGTTTCTATGGTTTGCATCATCGAAAGAAAGAACTTCATACTCTTTTGGGCTCATAAGCAGTTTCCTTCCGTACTTTTCTATTTCTCCGGCAACCGAAATATGGCTTCCTTTTTTGAGCAAAGTGAGAAGATATGGTTGATTATACCAGACTAAATCCATGGCTCCCGTTTCATCCTCAAGGGTAAATTTCTGAATGCGCAGTCCGGTCCGCGCGATTTGATAACGGCAGTCGGTTATCGTACCGATAACCGTGACGATCTCGCCGGGTTGTATGCTATCGATTTTTGCGATAATCGAATAGTTTTTATATCGGAACGGAACGTAATTCAGGAGATCACGGTACGTATTGACTCCTATCGATTTAAGGCGGCGGATCGTCTGTATGCTGGTGTGAGGGAGGGTGTCAATGGAATTGCTGAGGAACATGAACGTTAAAATTCTAAACTTCACATAAATCGAAAATCGGCTTGGGTTTAGAAGCCACTGTTTCCAAACTTATACCTTTGTGTTCTACATTCTTGATAGTTACCTAATAAACAACAACGGCGCCAGTGATGAAGCGATAAGGAGTACTGATGATATAATTACGATTACTTTCCATATTGTTTCATGTTTTAGATGAAATCGTGCCATGGATTCTATTATAGTACATTAAAATATTTCGTGGGAACTTTGTTATACTGATACAATGTACACGCCTCGCAGACTCAGAGTGCAACGTCAACAACTTAAACAAAAAATTCTTTTATACGGACTGGGTATTGCCGTGGTTGGTATGATCCTGGGATTTATCGTGTCATTCGGTTTGTTTGCGTGGTATGCGCGCGACCTTCCTTCACCTTCCAAACTTTCGCAGAATACCAACTATTCCACGATTTTTTATGATCGGTCCGGAAAAATCCTGTATGAGATGTACAAGGATAAAAACAGGGTGCCGGTTACTGCGGATGAGGTCCCAAAGTATCTGAAGGAAGCGACCATATCCATTGAAGATAAAAATTTTTACAATCACGGCGCGATATCCGAAACCGGAATATTGCGCAGCATTCTAAGCATTATTTTCCGGGGGCAGATAGAGGGAGGATCCACGTTGACCCAGCAGCTTATCAAAAACGTATTGCTTGATTCCAGAAGGAATATTTCCCGGAAAATCAAGGAAGCGATTTTGGCGTATGAGGCTGAGCGAAAATATACCAAAGATCAGATTCTACTCATGTATTTGAATGAAGCACCATACGGAGGCATTTACTGGGGTGTTGGTACAGCTTCTCTGGCATATTTTGGCAAACCGGTTAAGGATCTGAATCTGGTAGAAAGCGCAATTCTTGCAGGATTGCCACAGAGCCCGAGTCAGTATTCGCCGTTTATCGGTGTCAAAGACGCATGGAAAGGTCGGACCACGAACGTGCTACGCCGTATGCGTGAAGACGGATATATCACCAGTGCACAGGAAAAAGCAGAAGATATCAGTCTGAATTCAATCCGGTTTCTCGCACCGAAACTCCCGATTCAGGCGCCGCATTTCGTATTCTACGTCAAAGACCAGATCGAAAAAGAATACGGGACAAAAATATTTGACCAGGGATTGACGATAAAAACAACCTTGTCACTGGACACGCAAAATATCGTGCAGAACATTGTAAAAGAGGAAATAGGAAAACTTAGCGCATACCATGCTACCAATGGTGCTGTCGTAGTCCTTGATTCGCAGACCGGTGAAATCCTGGCAATGGTTGGTTCATACGACTACAATGACCCGAAATTCGGAAATTACAATGCAGCAATTGCAGACCGTCAACCCGGTTCAACAGTAAAACCGATTACGTACTCGTTGGCGTTTAAAAAAGGATACACGGCTGCAACGACATTACTGGATGTGAAGACCGTGTTTCCCAATCAGGGAGGTAAAGATTATACGCCGGTCAATTACGACGGCAAATACCATGGCCCGACCCAGCTCAGGTTTGCTTTGGGAAACTCCATAAATATAATAGCGGTCAAACTGTTGGCAATGGTCGGCATAAGGGATTTTCTGCAGCAGGCATCGGACATGGGTTTAACCGGATTTGCGCCTACGGATGCAAACATGAACAAATATGGTTTGGCTGTGACTCTGGGAGGAGGCGATTCAACGCTTTTACAGATGAGTTCGGCCTACTCTATTTTTTCCAATGGCGGCATAAAGCATGATACTTCGGCAATTTCTGAAATTGACGATTTTAACGGCAAGACAATTTACAAAAGTGTGAACAGCAATCCTAAGCGAGTAATCTCTCCGGAGGTTTCGTTCCTGATTTCGCATATTTTATCGGATAATAATGCGCGCACCATGGAGTTTGGACAGAATTCGTATCTGAATATCCCGGGCAGGACTGTTGCGGTGAAAACCGGCACAACCGATGACAAGCGTGACAACTGGGCAATAGGATACACGAAAAACATTACGGTAGGCGTCTGGGTGGGAAATAACGACAACTCACCTATGAACCAGCAGATCGCATCCGGAGAAACCGGCGCATCCCCTATTTTCTACCGCATCATGACTACGCTGTTAAATCCCGGCAAGGATCATCCGCAGTATGATGACGGCATCATGGCAAAACCTGACGATGTAAAGGCGCTGACGATCGATGCATATCTTGGCGGATTACCAAAGGACGGGTATCCCACCAGAAGCGAATATTTTATCGACGGCACCCAGCCCAAGGATGTTTCACCCTATTACAAAACGTTGAAGATCTCAAAGTCAGACGGCAAGCTTGCCAACAATGTTCAGATACAGACGGGAAACTACGATTCAAAAGATTTTATCAAGATCACCGAGGATGATCCGGTTTCCACCGACGGTCAGAATCGCTGGCAACAGGCAATCAATGACTGGGAAAACCAGCAGTCTGATTCAAAATTTCATGCACCAACAGATACCTCCAGCGATAATGCGAACTCGGTTTTGATTTCGTTTAAGTCCCCCGGAGACAAGACAACTGTTTCATCAGGCAACATTGATGTTCAAGCGCAAATTACCAGCGCTACATCATTGAAAGATCTCTGGATTTATCTTAACGGCAATGAAATCCGGCATTACACGGATGACCACAAGGATGTGAATGAAGTGCTTTCTTTATCAGACGGAGTCTATTCGCTAAAGATCAAAGCAGTGGACAAGAACAACAATCCGGCAGATTCTACAGTGCAGTTTGGGGTAAATAAGCCGTGGGATGCTACTCCGACGCAGAATCCGTAATTATCTTCTCCTCTCTGGCGGGGAAAATATCTCTTCAATTTTGTCCACAGTTCGCATAATATGTGCAATGATGCTGAGGTTCTCTTCAGATAAAAGCGTTATTTGGATAAGATCACGAGTATGCTTGGAGTATTCTTTTGGAAGACTCTCGCCTCGGGTATTACTCTGTTTTCCATGGTGTGCCATTCATCTATTATATCATTTTCTCTATCTTTTTCAATTCTTTTTTTGCTTCCTCTTCCGTTATATTCCGTTCCGATGAGGAAAAATAAAAGCGGAGCGTGACTGTATTTTTGTATGTTCCGATGCATTCGATGTCGGTCAATAGCCCTGACGTTTTCAGCGCTTGTTTTTTGATCTGGTAATACGGCGTCTCGGGATTTTCAGGTATGGTCAGATCCAGTTTTATGGTTGCATACGGATTGACCGGCTGGTATTTTGATGAAATGATTTGCGCGTGTCTTATGAAATGCGAAAGGTCAAATACCGCCAAAAATACGTTACTCTTGACGCCGTTTCTCGCCTGATAGGTATTTTTGAGCTGCCCGAACTCGCCTATCCAGTCTTTTCCTTTTATGATCTCACCCTGCGCATGTTCGGCAAGCAAGGGATGCGCGCTTTTTGTTATAGAGTATTCGGTAATAGTAAACTCACGAAGCAATGCGTCTACAATCCCTTTCAGGTCATAATAATCGGTATTGGTGACTATACCCAGTTTGTACTCCTCTACCGGTAATTCATCGGTTCGGGGTTTGTATGTTTTTGAAATTTCGAAGAATCTCAGGTTGTCTTCTTTTCCTTCGTTGTCTTTGATGTTTTTGATGAGTGAAGGCATCAGATGAGTCCGCAAATATTTGATTTCCTCGGAAATGGTATTTTTAAGAGCAAGATGGTTCTTGACTTCAAGATCGTTGTTTTTAATCAGATCTTCGGAAATCATGGAATAGGTAATGACCTCATGCAGGCCCAGATCCTTGAGAAAATACTTGATTCTCCGCTCCATGGAAAAAAGAAGCTCCATCTCTTTCGGCTGCCTGACATAAACTGCAGGTTGCAGGTTATTGGGTAAATTAAAGTATCCATAGATACGGGCAATTTCCTCGATCAGGTCTTCTTTGATGGAAATGTCATTGTATCGGTAGGAAGGAACCTGAAACATCAACGTGTCATCCTTCTGGGATTTCAGCACGAAGTCAAGGTCTTTCAGAATATTGACAACGTCGTTTTTCGGGATATCAACTCCGATGGAACGTGATATGTCTTTCAATGAAATTGATACGCTTTTTTTAGGCTGGGGATGGGGATAAACATCCACGATTCCGCTTGCCGGATGAGCTCCTGCAAGCCTGGTAAACAGTTCCATTCCCCTGAGAAGCGCACCATGTGCCGCTTCCGGATCCGGATTTTTCTCGTTTATTGTTGCCGCAACGGTACGGATTCCGTAACGGAGAGAGCTGTGTCTGATTGCAACAGGATCATTTGCTTCGGTGAAAAACAAAATGCGCTTGGTTTCGGAAGTCACCACGCTGTTTGCGGTTCCCATGATTCCGGGCAGGTCTATTACGCGGCCTGTTCCGTCATCAATAATAATATCCTCAGGGTCCAGAGAATATATTTTATCATCAAGCGTGGTGATTTTTTCTCCTTGTTTTGCGCGGCGAAGCAGCAGGGTATGGGTTTTAATACGGTCATAATCGAATACATGGGTTGGGTGTCCGATCTCGATCATGACGTAATTGGTTATATCCACCACATTGTTTAACGATCTTATGCCCGCGGCGTTCAACCGGTCCTTGATATATTGTTTGGACGGTCCAATATGTATATTATCCATAACCACGGCAAGCAGGCGCCTGCACAGGTTGTCAGGATCCCGGATGGAAACGGGTAAAAGATTCCTTGGTTTTAGTGCGGCTGTTTTTGGCTCAAAGGGTTTCAACGTCGCTTTGATGCCAAACCTGCTTAAAATGGCATGTGCTTCCCGTGCAATGCCGATGACTGACGCCGTATCAATACGGTTTGAGGTAATTTCGATACCGTAGATATAGTCATCGCCGCATTTGGTGATGGACTCTACAGACGGTCCGCACAACGACAGGTATTTCCGGATTTCCTCCGGCGTTGCTTTGGTATCCAGATATTCCAGAAGCCAGTTGTGGGTTATTTTGATATTCATACTTAAAACTGCTCCAAAAATCTGATATCTCCTCCGTACAAATCCCGTATTTCAGCCAATCCCAGTTTCATCATCAGACATCGTTCTGGTCCGAACCCGAATGCCCAACCAGTATATTCATCCGGATCAATGCCGCCGGCACGTAATACATTCGGGTGTACCATGCCGCTGCCGCCCAGTTCCAGCCAGCCTGATTTGCAGACCCTGCACCTTTTCCCATTCACCATTCCGGTACCCTTACAGATATTGCAGGTAATATCTGTTTCGAATGACGGTTCGGTAAACTGGAAATGATGAGGCCGCAATCGGATTTCCCTCTCCGGACCGAAAAATTCCTTGGCAAAATAGTCAATAGTACCTTTGAGATGGGTGATATTGATACCTTTGTCAACACATAATCCTTCAAACTGGTAAAACATGGGTGCATGTGTCGCATCCCAGTTTCTCCGGTAGCATTTTGCGATGTTAATCATGCGTATCCGCGGGTTCTTCATGCGGAGCATTTCCCTCACCTGTCCGGACGATGTGTGGGGAGTCAATACCATTTTTGCATATTTCCTGTGCTCTGGAGCGTCGATATAAAACGTTTCAAAATCATCGCGCGCCGGATGGCCTTTGGGCATGTTGAGCGTTTCGAACGAAAAGTGTTCCCATTCAACTTCAGGATATGACATGCGGATAAATCCGATCTTTTCAAATATGTTGCTTATTTCCTCGATTGCATAGGTAACCGGATGCAGGGTTCCGGCAGGATACGGCTTTCCAGGCAACGTAATATCGATCGCCTGTTCTGTTTCGGCCTGTTTCATCAATGCGGTTCTTTGGGTTTCGATGGACTGCGCTATCTCAAGCTTGAGTTCGTTAATCTGCTTGCCGTAGTCTTTTTTTTGATTGCCGGGAATGTCTGTGATGTTTTTAAGAAGATCGTTGATTTTGCCGTTTCTACCGAGATATTCCAGTTTCAACGAATCAAGATCCGCGAGAGATTTCAGCGACCTTAGTTTTGAATGAAATTCCCTTTGTACATCATGCGCAGACTGCATATTTCTGAATTATAAAGGAAGTTGAAGCCAATCGCAAGAACCAATCTTATTTCACCTGTGAAATAAGGGATTTGAAAACCGCCGGATGTTCGACTGCGATTTGGCTGAGTATTTTTCGGTCAAGCTCTATTTTGTTGTCTTTAAGCCGATGGATGAATGAGCTGTAGGTTAATCCTTCTGATCGCAAAGCGGCGTTAAGGCGTATAATCCACAGACTTCTGAAGTCCCGTTTCTTCAGCTTTCTTCCCGCGAATGCGTATTCTCCCGCATGCAAGACCGCTTCCTTTGCCTTTTTAAACTGCTTGTGCCTGGTCATCCAGTATCCCTTGGCCAGTTTCAATACGTTCTTGTGCCGTCTCCGAGTTGTTGTGCCACCTTTAACGCGTACCATAATTATTTTCTCCCCATCATTTTTAACAGTTTGCTTTTAAATGCTCCTTCAACCGATTTCATGGTTTTAAGTCTTCGTATCCGTTTCTTGCTTTTTTTCGACCGCAGATGCCGCAATTGTATGGACCGGTGCAGGACTTTTCCTGATTTTGTTACCTTGAATCTGGCCAATGCAGATTTTCGTGTTTTCTGTTTAGTCATGTTGTTATAAACTTTTAAGAACGTTATAAACCCTGTTATTTTTTCCTTGCTACCACTGCCCTGATAACTCTTCCTTCTGCACGCGGTTCTTTTGATACATTCACTTCGCCGACCGCTCCGATAAACCTGCGTACTAACTCAAATCCCATATCTTTTTTTGCATTTTCCCTGCCCCGTAAAGTCAGATTGATCCGTACCTGGTGTCCTTCATTAAGGAAAAGCTTGGTTTTATCCTCCATGCGTTTCAAATCCGCGGGCCCGATAAAAAGCGATACGCTAATATCCTTGACTACGCTTTTCTTGATTCCTTTTCTCGCTTCTTTTTGTTTCTTTTCTTCCTGGTACAGGAACTTCTTGAAATCAATAACTTTTGCAACAGGCGGATTTGCTTTCGGTGCGATCAGGACCAAATCCATTTCACGTTCCTGGGCTACCCGCAACGCCTCCTGTTTGCTTAGGATGCCGATCTGCTTAGACTGGTCATCGATTACTCTTAAGGTTGCCGCCTCAATTCGATAGTTGAGTAGATAATATTTCTTGTGAAATGTTGGCCGTCTATTGAAATTTCTCAATTTGATCCTTAAGATTTCTAACGAACTCGTCCACATCCAGTAACCCTAGATCTTTTCCTTCCCGTGTCCGAACAGCGACTTTATAAACGTTATCAACCTTATAACGTTCAAACTCCTGATTACCAATTATAACCATATACGGTACTTTTTGCAAGGTTGTTTCGCGTATTTTGGCCCCCAGCGGTTTTTTATCCGCATTCAGTTCCACGCGAAGTTTTTCCTTTTCCAGTATTTCCTTAACTTGTATTCCATAGTCCTGAAATTTATCTGAAACCGGAAGGATCATAATTTGTATGGGTGACAGCCAGAGAGGAAATGCACCAGCCGTATGCTCGATATATACGGATAAAAAGCGCTCTATTGAACCCATTAACGCATAGTGAATCATGACCGGCGTTTGTTCCTTGCCGTGTTGATCGACATATGTTAGGCCAAATCGCTTAGGTTGTACAAAATCCAGTTGCGGTGTTGCCAGCTGCCATTCGCGGCCCAAAGCATCCAGGACCATGAAATCAATCTTCGGTCCGTAAAATGCCGCTTCTCCTTCAGCGACATAATAATCCAACTGGTTTTTCTTGGCTATGTCAATCAGGATTTTCTGTGCTTTTTCCCACAGATTGACGTCGCCTAGATATTTTTCCGGCTGTTTGGGGTCTCGTAATGATATCCTCGCCTTATACTTCATACCCAGCCGGTCAAAAAATATTTTGGTTATTTCAATAAGCTCATTATAGATTTCCTCTATCTGTTCGGGCAGGCAAAACGAATGGCTGTCATCCTGCGTCACCGACCGTACGCGTGATAGGCCGATCATTTCGCCGTCTTTTTCATCCCGATAGATTGTCGTCGTTTCCAGATACTTTAGCGGCAAATCTTTATAACTTCTGGGTTTTGAGGCGTAGATTTGCTGGTGGTGAGGGCAGTTCATTGGTTTCAACACCATCTGATCGTCTGTTTCCTGGCTTTTAACCAGAAACAGCTCGTCACCGAATTTATCCCAATGGCCGGAAATCTTATATAACTCATCCTTGGTTATGTGTGGAATCCAAACTTTTTGGAATCCTCTGTCCAGCCTCAACTTTTGCGAAAAATCATTGAGAAGCTCGCGCAGTATCGTTCCTTTTGGGGTAAACAGTGGCAATCCTTTACCTACCAGATCTGAAAATACAAAAAGATCCAGTTCTTTTCCGAGTTTCCGGTGGTCTCGTTTTTTTGCTTCCTCGACACGCCAAAGATATGTATCCAATTCTTCTTTTGTCGGGAAACACGTACCGTAGATTCTCGTGAGCATTTTGTTTTTTTCGTCTCCGTGCCAATATGCTCCTGCAATGCGTAATAATGTAAATGGACCTACTTTACCCGTTGATTCCAGATGCGGTCCTGAGCACAGATCCAGATCATAGATAGTGCCAGACTTGTCCACCATTTTATATATGGAGACTTTTTCGCCTCTTTTTCCGATTTGTTCGATCCAGTCCATCTTATATTGATTAGCTCTGAAAATCTTCTTAGCTTCCGCCACCGGTATATACTCCTGGACCATAGTTAGATTAAGGTCGATGAGCTTTTTCATTTCCTTTTCTATTTTGCCGAAATCATCCTCCGATATTTTATCGTTCAGGTCGAAATCACAATAAAACCCGTCTTCGATAGCCGGACCCATGGCTTTTTTTAACTTCGGATACAGATTCTGCATTGAAGTATGTAAAACATGTTCGGCAGTATGTCTCATGCTATGCAATAGGTATTCTTCTTTTGATAATTTTGAAAGTCTTTCATCGAGTTGTTTTGACATATGATTAATTATACATAATGAGTAATAAAAACCAAAAAACCCCGCACATAGGCGGGGTACCTAACACAAAACCACCTCCGCCTAGAGCGGGCTAATAGTTGTCAACCCCGTAACATTATAGAGCTTTGCCATGTCTTTCACCAATGCTTCATTGGTTTCGCTAACCGAGTCTGTAACGATCTCTGCAACAGTATCACCAATGAATTTTCTATCATTCGCAGTACGCATGTTTTTATTTTAGCTGCCAATATGTATTTGTCAAGGGATATGTGCCATTATATGCCATTATATGGGATAAAACTATAGTTTTTAGTCATACACATGTCTTCTTATTGACAATATACGCACCGCTTCACTA
>CAZBEJ010000005.1:0-35135 GCA_964490915.1 uncultured Gammaproteobacteria bacterium | reverse complement strand
CCTGGATTAAAGCCATGGCAGGAGTAAAATGGCCGCCCGTAATAAGAATTCTCATTGTCTAATTATACCTGATGTTCCGTGTCTATACCCTCAGCATTTTGGTATTGGTACGTGCAAACCGTTTTCATCCACCGTATCAGGGCAATATTCCATAAGCTTTCCCTTAGTACGGCGATGATGACCACGGCACACAGGGCAATTAAACTCCAAAGAGCCGTATTGGTCTGAATCTTCGTCATTATTGTACTGTCTTTTTGATCTGAATTCTGTTGAGGCGGAAGAAGTCGGACGCCATATTCCCAATAATTCTTCCAGCTCAGATTTTGTCGTCTGCGTACCGCCGCACCCGCCACCAAATACTATTTTACCTGTATCATCGCGTCGATATGAAAGATATGCCTGTTGATATGCCGGCATCAAATATGCCCTTGCCACATCAATGGGCGTTATTGTTTCTTTTTGCATCGCTAAAATAGTTTCAGGATCAAGGGTGATTTCCAATCTTGAATTATCTGCAAAAGTCATTTTCATCGATTTGAGAACCTGATCCAAATAAAATTTTTCTCCGTGGACGTTTTCGAAAATCAAATGATTATGTGTCCATCGCTTTTGGAAAAAACTATCGACCGGACCTATACTTTGAGGATTCGTCAAAAACGCTTGTATTTTTGACTCCTCGTTCCCTATGGAATTGATTTCATCAGCAGCTGATAGCAATTCACGCAACCAATAATTATGATCATTACCTGTGCTTACCGCAACATTGTTGATTTTTTCCCCGTCATAATACATAAAATAGAGCTGTCCGAGATCATACGGCTTTTTTAAAAATTCCAATTCCTCCTCGTCTACGTTACCAACCTTTGTGCCATCAAACAATTTTTTTCCGGTAGGACTATATAAAAGAATAAGTTCATTTGGATTTTTTTGCGCCATGTCCGCAGCCATCAATATACCTTCATAAAATAAACCGTTACGTTCCCTAAAGTCAATCTGATTTTTGACATTATCTATCTCCCGCCTGCCAGGCGAACTATACACATCACCTTCACCGTCAACCCAATAATTATAAAGTATGGAAACTGCCTTATCCCGCCTAACGTGATTCTCATGACTCTTTACCTGACGATCAAGCTCTAAAACTCTTTGATGTGGAGTAAGCTGACTAAGTCGATGAGCTTCCGCAACTGGTTCAAAGGCCAACGTATTAAGATACGCTTTGGGATGTACTATTTCCATACGCGGGAATCTATGGTTTGGTCGGTCTTCGGACTCAAAATAGGGATTAGGGAGTAGGAATTAGGGAGTAGATAAAGTTATGTTATTGACTACACCCTATGCCCTAAACCCTATGCCCTATCTCTCACCGCTGCGGTACAGTTACGGATTCTCACCGTATTCCCAATTGATCCGATGTAACATCGGGACTGTCTTCTCCCCTGCCGTTGGCAAGGAATGACATTACCAAACGAAATGTAAACGAAAATAAGATACTCTTTTATTTTCCGGAATGCAAGAATTAATATTTATGTATATTTTATGCGTCTTTCGATATTCAACAAAATGCCGATAAGCGCAAACGAAATAAGCAGATTAGAACCCCCATAAGAAATAAAAGGTAACGGCACACCTGTCAGAGGCAGAAGATTTACCACACCCAGCAAATTAATAAGAATCTGGAGATTGAAAAACGCAAATATTCCGCCTGCCAATAATTTCCCGAACCGATCAGGCGCATTGGCCATCACTTTATATATTCGGTAAATCAAAACGATATACAGGATAATGATTACGAATGATCCCAGGAACCCAAATTCTTCTCCAACAATGGCAAAAATCGAGTCGGTATGAGCTTCAGGCAAAAACATATATTTCTGTCTTGACGACCCAAGACCCTGACCGAACAAGCCGCCGTTGGCGAGAGAAATCAGAATTTGGTTGATGTGGTAACTTATTCCCAATGGATCACGCGACGGATCAAAAAAGGCAAGTAATCTGTTCAACCTGTATGGCGAAATCTTTACGAGTACGAAAAAACCTCCAATTGCAGCAGGAACGAGGGCTAAGAGATGCATAATATTCATTCCTGCGAGGAAATAGATAATGATACTTAATAAAAAAACAATAATGGCCGTACCCATGTCCGGCTGCAGGATAATTAAACCCATAAGCACACCGATAAGGATAAGAAAAGAAAAAAATCGCTTCCTTTCCTTGTGCATAAACCACGAGGCGAGATAGATAATAACGCTGAATTTTGCGATCTCTGTCGGTTGTACATTAAAAAAACCGAAGTCCAACCATCGTCTGGCTCCACCGGCTCGATAGCCGATGCCCGGTAATAATACGATCAACAGGAAGAAAATTGTCACCAGCATTGCAAGAAACGACAAGTAATAGAGCTTGTGGTAATCGAAAAGCGCGAAGAAAATCATTGCGGCGACACTCAAACCCATCCAAAGCATCTGTAATTTCAGATAGTGGAAACTGTCCCCTGTTTCACTGAAACTCCGGACTGAGGATGCTTCGAATATGAATACCAAACCTATCAATGACAAGATAATAGGCAGCGTCAGCAAGTGCATGAAAATACTTTTTTTTATATTCGTTTTTTTAGTGCGCATGATCTATTACGGAGTGAACTATTCTGGTAAACGTTTCTCCGCGATGGAATTCGTTGTTGAACATCGCAAAAGACGTTGCACCGGGAGAAAACAGGATGTATGTTTTTTTAGGTGATTGGCGTGCTATTTCATACGCTTGTTTTGTTGCCTTTTCCAGATTGTCATAGACATCCATAATTTTATTCTTATACCGTGTTTCAAGATACGGCATAATCTCGTCGGTAAAGCTGCCTTTCAGTAATACGATACGTTCAACATGTTTTAGATAATCCAGAAGTCTTGCATGGGGTAACCCTTTTGAGTTCCCTCCCAGGATCAGAATAATTCTGTCAGGCAGGAATGACTCTATTGCTTTCATTGTGGCTATCGGCGTCGTCGATGTCGTATCATTCACAAAGTAAACATTTTTCTTGTTTCCGAGGATTTCCTGCCGGTATGGTAAACCTTCGAATGATCTCAATATGTCCACCGCTTTCTTTTCTTCGACTTGTAGTATTCCCGCTACCGCCAACGCACACGCTGCATTTTCTTTATTATGCTCGCCCCGGAGATACGTAAAATCATAGGGGAAATTTACAGCTCCTGCGTATGTCAGGTTGCTCAAAACATGATCCTTGCCAATAACAGGCTCCAATGTCTTTCCCGCCACAAGGTAGTCTTTGCTTGATTGATACAGATAGATAGCTTTCTTGTCAAGTAAGTATTGGTCCATCGATTTATAGAAATTGAGATGGTCGGGATAAAAATTAGTGAATACCGCGATATGCGGACTTATTGATTTCAAATGGAAACCTGCCAAAGGCCAAGAGGGTAACTCCATAACTAACCAATCTTTCCTTGTTAATTTAGGCAACAAGTTTATGGTTGAGACATTAGGTACGCTTCCTCCCAGATACACCGGAAAACCGCTTTGTTTAAGAATCCTGTAGATCATGAATGTCGTGGTTGATTTTCCCCTTGTTCCGGTTATGCCAATAATAGGACAGGGGCAATATTGTGCAAAAAAAGATAACTCCATTTCTATGGGAATATTTTGTTTCTGCGCTTCCACTATACCGGGCAAATCCCAAGAAACAAACGGACCCTTGAAAATCACGTCTGCATCAAGAAAACCAGCTAATTCATGGCTTCCCAAGCGAAAGGTAATCGGATACTTTTTCAGAAGATCGATCGAAGATTGTAAACGTTCTTTTTCTTTTCTGTCCGATACGGTTACCCGTGCACCGAGCTCCGCAAAAAACTTAGCAATACCAGTTCCTCCGCCCTGCAATCCCAAACCAACCACCAAAACGTTTTTACCGGAATATTTTTTTTTGAGTGAACTAATAAGCTTGTTCATGCGATTTATTTCATAAACGCGACCATGAGTCCGAGCACACCAAAAATTATCGTAATAAGCCAAAGTCTCATGACAATTTTCGGCTCTTCCCAGCCTTTCATCTGAAGCCACAGATGAAACGGCGCAACAGAAAATGCTTTTTTTTTGAGGAATTTCTTCGATAAAAGCTGTATCAAAGACGTGCCAATCTCTATCACAAAAACCCCTCCGACAATAGGCAGTGCAAAAGGTTTTCCAAGAATCAGACCGATGACGGCAAACATTGCTCCAAACGACAAAGTCCCGGTATCACCGAGCCAAATACGCGCCGGATAGATATTGAAATATAAAAACGCCATGAGTCCACCAACCCAGGCCGCTATGAACAACGACGAAGGGACATCAAGTATCGACCGTGACACTGCCCAAAAACACACAACTGAGATCATCAACACACCGCTGGATAATCCATCCAAGCCGTCGGTTACATTCACCGCATTAGCAAAAGCCACAATGATAAATGTGGAAAACAAGATATAGAAATATGAGATATTGAAAACGCCAAAAAACGGAATATGCACAATCTGAATCTTCAGATCGATAAACAACCATATTGATATGATAATAGCCAAAATAATTTCGATTATGAGTTTATGGCGCATACGGAGTCCAAAAAACTGTGATTGTTTCCAAAAAAAAATTTTCTTAAGGTCATCAAAAAAACCCAAGAAACCAAAGGAAAGAAATGTAAACAATATAATCTTGATTTCGGAAAATAACGAAGAATAATTTGCAAGTATTGGTTTTTTAATAAGAAAAAATATCCCGAGGAACGATATATATACCGAAACCGTGGTCAATAAAATCAGTATTCCTCCGCCGACCGGCGTGCCGTTCTTGTGCTGATTGAATTTATCGAAAATAGGAGTGGGTTTATTGAATGCATCTCTGGTATGCTGAATACGCCTCTGGAATTTCCGTTTATATAAAAAGTTTATAAACGGAATAATCAACAGCATATTCAGAAGAAAGGACACGAAAACAGCGAATAAATATGTTGCCATGAAACAAATGAGAAATTAAAAATGAGAAATTAAAAATGAAATTTTTGGGATAAAAATAATACACGCTATACTAAACGCGACAATAGAAAACATGAGCATTGCTGCTGCGGATACATCCTTCGCAATCCGTATTTCTTCCCTTTGGTTCTTATCCAGCGCGTCTATAGTCTCTTCGATCGCCGTATTGATAATTTCTATGGACAATCCTATTGCAATGAGCGTAAAGATGATAAGAAACTCAAAATAGCTTATCTGGAAATAGATCCCGCCCGCTATGGATAAAAGCGAAAGAAACAGGTGGATTTTTATATTCCTCTGTGTTCCCAAAACCCAGATCAAGCCTCTGTACGCATTTTTAAACGATATTGCATGCTGTCTGATCATATGATTCTATCTAATAGTATACCTGCTAGCTTTCTTGAACTGTGCCTCAAAATGCTTCTGACGCGAGGATCGACAAATTTTTCGCTTCCAGAAAATTCAAATTTATTCCTGTCGACGACATCCGCAAGAATGACCTCGCCGTCAAAAATATCGCGGGTAAGATCATTTTCTACCAAATGCTCGTGCTGAGATTCGTACCAGCTGACAATGGCACCGGATACCTTTCCGTCATTTATGACGACGACATCCGGTGATCTGCCGGAAAATTTCTCGAAATCCCTCAGATGATCCGAAGCCCTGTAGTTGGTGGTTTGGCCCGCCTTCGTCATAAGGTTCATTATGAAAAAAATTTTCGCTTTTGTTTTGTTGAACGCTTCCCTGATGCCGTTAACCAGAAAAACCGGAACAATACTGGTATATATATCGCCAGGTCCCACGATGATACAATCAGACTCGTAAATCCGCTTTATTGCGCTAGGATTTGCTTCTGCCGCCGGTTCCAATAACGCTTTCATCACTCTGGTGACCTCAGAATAGTTTTTATCGATAATGCCTTCTCCTTTTACTCTATTGCCGTTTTCGTACTCAACAACAAGATTGGATTTATCAAACGTAACAGGCAATACTTCCCCTTTTGTTTTCAGAAGCATACTTGCTGTTTTTACCACGTCTCCGTAGTTTTTCGAGACTTTTTCGAGAACTGACAAAAAAAGATTGCCAAAGTTGTGACCCGCGAGATCTCCGTTCCCAAACCGGTACAAAAAAAGTTTTCTCCATACAAGCGATGCCTCTGATAAGGCAAGCAGAGCCTGCCGTAAATCTCCGGGAGGCAAAACACCCAACTGGTCTCGCAGTCTTCCCGTTGACCCGCCCGAATCCATCATGGACACAATAACACCTAAATTAAGGCGATGATTTTTTAGGCCGGATAAAACCACGTACGTGCCGGTTCCGCCGCCTATAACCGTAATTTCTTTCATACTATAATTTCATTATACTATAAGCTCATAATCCCCAATACGGAATCATCCCTCATTTGCTCCTGTTCGGAGTCTGTTGACCCTTATGCAGAAATTGATTATCAGGAACATCGTGTTCAACTACCTCACTCGGCATAACAAGGCTGTTCGATCCGATTTTTACTCCGGGCAATAATGTGGAGTTCACGCCTATTTTTGATCCTTTGCCGACTATCGAACCGAACTTTGTCATTCCTGTATCTGTTTTTTTATCGCTGGTTATCGATTGTATTTTTCCTGAATCGAACCTAAAATTGGCGGTGACTACCCCTGATCCGAACAATACTCCCTCTCCCAAAACCGAATCGCCAACGTAATCGCGATGCAGCATGACATTGTCGCCAAGGTACGAACGCGCGACTTCACAGCCTCCTCCTATTAACACGTTTTTTCCCACATGGCTTTCCCTTACCAAGCTATGGTCACCAACTACCGAAGATTCGCCTATGTATGCCGGTCCGGCAATTTTGGTAAAATCACCGATTTTCACGTTGTCCGCGATATATACCGGAGGAATGACAATAGTGTTTTTCGCAATTTGCACGTTTTTTCCTATGTGGTTTTCCTTTATTGCACGCAGATAATGGGCCATCATGCCTAACACCTGCCATGGATATTTTATGGTAAACCAATAATCCGTGTAGCTGACATATCCAACGTTCTGGTAGGACTGAATATATAGGTTAATTGCTTGCTCATACAGGTCGTCCTTATCCGTTTTTATTTTCTCGATGATTTCGACAAGTCGGGTAAAATCCGAAAAATAATCAACAACAAGCTTGGTTAAATTCGAGGGAATTTTATCCGGATCAGGTTTCTCAACAAAACCTTTCATTTTTTCGCCATCAAAAATAACATACGCGCCAGGAAAATATTCCCCTATCTCTTTAGCCAAAAAAATGAAATCCTTTTTTTCGCGGTTCAGTAGATCGATAAACCTGTCGAGAATCCGGAAATCTATGATATCGACCGCATTCAGTATTAACACTTCGCCTTGTATATGGTTCTTACAGTCAAACACTGCCTTACCCATAGTGGACTGGCTTGGATCCTTGATTACAACTGTTTGAATAGTCTTTCCGGCTGCCTCGCTGATAAGCGCGTCATTTGCCGGATTGGTAACCACTATAACCTTTTCAGCGTATTTACTTACTGCATTGATAACGTCTACAACAAGAGCTTTACCGAAAAATTGCCATGTATTTTTTTCCGAGAGCGGCCAGAAGCGTGTTCCGTCTCCTCCTGCCAGAATGAGGATATTTTTTAATTTCATAGTATTAGTATACGGCGAATAATGACAATTATCAGGCTTTTTTTATGTGTGCGCCAAGTTGTTTTGTTTTCTTTACAAAATCCTCATAGCCTCGTTCCATGATTGAAACACCGTTTACGATAGACTCCCCTTCAGCCACAAATGCGGCTATTGCCAACGTAGCGCCTGCACGCAAGTCCGCAATAGTTATAACACCTCCGTGGAGTTTCTGCGGACCTTTTACTTTGATTGCCTGATTATACTTTTTTGACGGGTCGAAATTGAAGAAAAAATACTCCATTGGGTTTTTCACGGGTATTTTTATGTACTCTATATCCGCCCCAAGCTTGCGCAGCTCCTCGACGTATGAGAATCTGTTTTCGAATACCCGTTCGTGCAGCACTGACTCTCCCTTTGCCTGCGTCATCAACACAGCCCAGTTAGGTTGCCAATCAGTCATAAAACCAGGATATGGCTGCGTCTCGACCGACGTAGAGATTAGTTCGTACACGGAAGAAAAACGGAACGATTGCTGATCGATTTCTCTGACGCTGGCGCCAGATTTCTGCACATACTCGATAAATGTGCTTATACAATATTTGGGAATATGTTTTATGGTCACATCTCCTTTCGTAGCCAAAGCCAAGGTCGCATATGTTATTGCTTCGTTTCGGTCGGTGATTATTTTGTAAGGTTTGTTTTGACGAAGTGATTTCGCACCATGAACGATGATATCCTTTTTGTTCTTACGTATATCCGCACCGCTTTCGTTCAGAAACTGGATAAGGTTATCTATCTCCGGCTCCAATGCAGCGTTTTCAATTGTTATCGTATCTTTTCCCATTAACGCGATCAAAACCAAAAGTTCGGTCCCCGTGTGAGATGGTTTTTCGAATTTATACGTTCCTTGCGGCGCTTTGTTCATCGTTATCTGGTAATATCCGCTTTCGGAATCATAAGAAACAGTTATGCCCAACGTGCTCATTCCTTGGATAATGCGATCTATAGGTCGCGCACCAATCCTGCAGCCACCCGGGTTTGGTATTTTACAGGTCTGGAAACGGTATAAAAGCGGAGCCGCCAGCATGAACGACACCCGTATTTTCGATCCGTGCAGTAAATCTACAATATTTGTGTGTATGCCGTTTGCATTGACTGTTACAATATTTTGTCCGGTAAATTCAGCCTTGGCGCCTATAAGCCTGATGAGATGAAGAAGTTCGAACACATCGTTGATGCGCGGAATATTCTCAAGTATGACATCGCCATCGAACATGAGCGCGGAAATGATAACCTTGAGCGCCACGTTTTTTGCCCCGGACAGGTCAACTTCACCTTTTAATGGTATACCCCCTTGAATTATAAAAGCGTCTTCCATAAATAGGTTCATAATGGTACAGACTTTTAAACTAAAACCACCTCTTCTTCCAATTCTATACCGAATCTCTGCTTGACCGTTGATTTAATAATCTGCAATATTTTTTCTAAATCATTTGGGTTGCCGTTTCCCTTATTAATGACAAAATTCGCATGGCGTTTTGATACGTAATAATTCCCGACAACCAGTCCTTTCAAGCCGGCTTGATCAATCAGATAGCCCGCTGAATTTGTGGCCAGATGTTTTTTTTCCTGAAGACCTTTCGGAATATTTCTGAAAAAGCATCCTGTTGTTCCGCTTCCGTTCGGTTGTGTTTTTTGACGATATGCTAGCACTTCGTTTGCCTTTTGAATCAAGGTCTTTTTATCACCCTTGACTAACCGGAAAATTCCTTCCAGAAGCAACTCGTGCGTTTTTTGCAAAACAGAGTAATCATACGCAAACTCAAAATATGATTTATCTTTTTTCCGTATGTTCCCGTCTCCACCTACGATGTAGGCATATAGCATGGGAGCGGAAAAATAAGTCTCCGGATGCATCCATTTCGAGTTCATATACAAAGCTCCGCCTACAGTGCCCGGTAATCCTTTATGATATTCGAATCCAGCATATCCTGCTTCTGTTGTCTCTTTTACCAACAAAGACACCGGATAGCCTGATGAAACTGAAACGTCGACATACTGCGCTGTTTCTTCCAAAATCTTTATAGCTGTATATGAATTTTTGACCACAATACCTGGAATATATGCATGTATAATAGCCAAATTGGAGCCCCCACCAAGGATACGCAGATCAATCCCATACATATTCGCCAGTTGTTTCAACTGAATCAGTTCGTCTCTGCTTCTTGCGTCTATGAAATATTCGGCTATAGCATGAACACGGAGTGTATTGTATATAAAAACGTCTTTTTTCAATTCCATGCGTTTCTCGCCAAATATTTTTTGCAAACGAATCAATATCTCAGACGAATCTGCGTTTCTGGATAGAAGTGAATTATTCATAGGAAATGGCCTTAATTATATCAATTTTAAGCTTGTAAACGTCTCCTGCACCCATGGTGAAAACGATATCGCCTGGGTGCATGTACTCCTTAAGGTTATCCATAAGCTCATTCTTGTCATGAATCATCTGATATTTTTCACTATTGGCCAGTTTAACAATGTCTTCGGAACTTATTGAAAACTCTGATTCGTTTTCCCGCGCAGAGGCGAAAATCGGTAAAATATACGCTTTGTCAATACCCAAAAATACCCTGGAAAATTCATGTAGGAGGCTCTTCGTCCGGGAATAAGTGTGAGGTTGGAATATAACAATAATTCGCTTTGACGGAAAGCGTTTTTTAACCGCATCGACCGTTGCCTGTATTTCAGAAGGGTGATGCGCGTAGTCGTCAAATATTTTGATATGATTTTTTTTATTTTCATAGACCATTTCAAATCTCCTTTGAGCTCCGCTAAAGCCTATTAACGCGCCGGCAATCTCATTTGCGCCGAATCCCAACTCGAAAAGCATTATGATACAAGCTGTCGCATTGTCTATATTTTTTTCACCAAACAATGAAATGCTGAACAAACCAATCGAGTGATTGCCGTGATACAGTTCAAAGCTCGATTTCGACTCCGAGTACACGGGGTTTTTGATAATGTAATCGCTTTGTTCTGAAAATCCGTAGGTGGTATACTGTTTTCTTGGGAATGACGAAACTGCCAGCATGAGGTTGAGATCATCCTGGCATACAATGATTTTTTTCGAATCAAAAAACTTCCTGAAAGCGTTTTTCGTCTCTTCAAGGTTTTTGTAAACGTCGGGATGGTCAAAATCAATATTGGTACAAACAATATAATCCGGATGAAGATTCAGGAACTTCGGCTTGAGATTGCGAGGAGGATCAATTCCGTATTCATCAGCCTCGACGACAAAATAACTGCCGTCGCCTATTGCTGTGCCATCATACCCGCTGAAATCAGGGACGCCCACCAGATATCCCGGATTTTTATTTAATCGTTTTAACGCATAACTAAGGAGTGATGACGTTGTTGTTTTGCCATGGCACCCGGAAACTGCAACTTTGATCCTGTCCGAAGACATCAAGTTGTCCAAAAGCTCTGTTTGTGAAATAAGGATAATATTCCTTTTTTTCGCCGCCAAACTCAAAGGATTTGCTGTACCGTTATGCGCAGCGGAATAGACAAAAAAATCACTATCGTTCGGAATAGAGCTCGGTTTAAAAACAGTCGAATATGAAATACCATGCTTTTGAAGAAGATCATCCGTAATAAACTCTTCTGCCACGTCAACCCCATAGACATCATGGCCGGATTGTTTTAATAATACTGCCAGATTTGCCATTGCGATCCCCTTGATTCCAAGAATAAAATACATAAAACAATTATAGCATTATGAACGCATAATAATGAAGCTGAACATCTCTTTATAATCCTTTCCGTTCTTACGCCTGAATGAAAAAAACCGCTCGCTGTCGCACTGCGTGCAAAACGGAAAAAAATCAATATGTTCTTTTCTAACGCCACTCTCGAGCAAAATGATGTAATTAAGTTTTACCAAATCCAGATATCGTTTACCCGATCTCACGTAAAAAATATTCTCGGAATAGCCGTTTAGTTCGGACAGGAAGGTATAATATCTGTCATCATCCACGACATAGCAACAAGCACCGATAGATGGTCCAATCGCCGCTACAATGTTATCTGTATGGCTTCCCAGATTTTTCATCTTATCGATCATTTTTGCAGGCATTTTCCTCAGGCTACCCCTCCAACCCTGATGGGAAATTGCAATGATTTTCTTTTTTTTGTCACACAAAACTATTGGGATGCAATCAGCTGTTCTGACAATGAGAACCGTACTCGGTTGCATAGTAATGCAGCCATCAGTATTTTGGTATTTTTCAATCTCCTGCTCATCTTCTTTGTCATAAACTTCGATGTTAACCGAATGGATCTGTTCAGGAACGACCAATGTTTTATACGATAATTCAAAGCTTTTCAGTGCAGAAAAAACATTGTTGATATGCATGGAATCACCCAGCCTCTTGGTACCGAATCCGGAATAAAAAACAGAATCATTGATAAGGGTAGATGCAAAAATGTGCAAACGCGGATCAAACTGAATCATAGGTAGTGATATTTTTTTAACGCGGCCATGACAGCCGTTTTATCATCCCATGGGAACTCTTTTTTTCCCCTGCACAGGCTTTTTTCATGTGACTTGCCTGTTATTACTATTACGTCGTGAGCTTTTGCCAAAGAAACTGCTTTGTCTATTGCTTTCTGACGATTAATAATTATGTGATACGGTTTTTCGGTTATACCCTGTGCAATCTGGCGGGCAATTTCTAGTGGGTTTTCTGTTCGGTAATCTTCTTCCGTCAGAATAATAATATCCGCATATTTATTGCTCGCAGCTCCCATAAGAGAACGTTTCGTATGGTCGCGCAGACCGGCTGCGCCGAACACGTGTATCAACCGTTCGCCGTTCTCGGTATATTCCTCCCTCAATTCAGGAAGCATGCGTTCAAATGCATTAGGCGTGTGCGCAAAATCTATGACTACTTTGAATTTTCCGTCATATACCAGTTCCATTCTACCGGTCGGCAGCTGAAAAGATTTTAATGATCGAAGAATAATTGATTCGGGCAAACCAAGCTGTTTAGTAACGCTGAATGCAGCCAGGTAATTATATGCGTTGAATCCAGATGCATATCCGTTCATATCCCGCGTAAAATCAACATGATTTGAAAAACCATACGTATAACAATACGGATGACTATTCAATATTTGCCGCAATCGAGGATACGAATGATCATCCGCGTTGATAAAACTGTACCGTGCCTTTCCTAGCAATTTCGCTTTGGTATTCAGATATTCTTCATAGGTATGGTGATAGTCCAGGTGCTCATGGGTAATATTCGTTACGACAGCATATGTATAATCCACGCCAAATATGCGAAACTGGTCAATCGCATGGGACGTTGTTTCCAGAACGAAATATTCGTCACCGTCATCCACTGCTTTTTTAATGAAGCTTTGCACTAAAAAAGGATCGGGTGTCGTAGTATGAAGACCTATATCATATTTTTTATTTCCTATTTTGGCGTATACCGTAGAAATCATGGAAACCTTTTTTCCCGCACGTGATAAAATATGATAGATGCACTGTGTTGTGGTTGTTTTCCCGTCCGTTCCCGTAACTCCAATTACCGTTATCTTCTTGCTCGGGAATCCAAAATATATGTTTGCGACAATAGCCTGGAGCAGATGGTAGATATTCTTCAGTTTTTGAAACATGGTTGTATACTCATTTATGAGCTCACTGGTCCGGTGTAATATTATAATATACTATAAGTTCTTTTGCTATATCGAAAAATACCGGCGCTGCAGTTTCCGAACCCCATATTGATGTCTGAGGTTCCTGCAATATGACCAGCGTCATAAACTTCGGATTGTATGCAGGCGCAAACCCTATAAATGAAGCAATTGTCTTTGACGGATCATAATGTCCCTGGATCGGTATCTGTGCGGTTCCCGTTTTACCGCCAAACGTATAACCGCTCGGTCTTGACCAATTGACTTCACCGTGCTCTACCGCGCTCACCAGCATTTTAGTAATTATTTTACTGGTTTGATCACTGATTACGGTTCGCACGACCTTTGGTTGAATAGTGCTCACATCATTCGGTGAGATTATTTTTTTAACTACCATCGGTCTCATGAGTTTTCCACCATTAACCAATGAAGCAAATGCACGTATCATCTGTATCGGCGTAACTGCTATACCTTGCCCGAATGACACTGTAGAATAATCTATCGGATACCATTGACTCTGAGAATACAAATAGCCTGAAGCTTCTCCTTGTAAATCTATTCCTGTTTGTTGGCCAAATCCGTATTTTTGAAGATATGAATATAGTGTGTCATTGCCTAGTTTTTGACCTACATAGACCATGCCGACGTTGGATGACTTTTCCAGTATCCTGGTCATGGTTATTTTTCCTTCGTATTTGTTATCCCATGTTTGTATCTGATATTGACCTATCTGAACCGGTCCGCTTTCATTATATATATCGTCAGGCTTTATCTTTTTTTCCTGAATTGCTGCAGCCATAATCAATGGTTTGAATACCGAGCCTGGTTCATAAAGCTGGGAGATTGCCGGATTCTGAAAATCGTTTTCTGTATAATTAAAATATTTTGAGTTGTCATAATCCGGTAAACATACCAACCCCAATACCTCCATAGTCATGGGATTGACGGTAATGATACACCCGTTTTTTGCTTTATATCTATCAAGAGCCTGTTTCAGATTTCGTTTGATGATTTCCTGTACTGATTTGTCTATTGCCAGCTGTAGATCCCGACCGTTCTCCGAATCCAATCTGCGCTGGGTTCCGATAAGGATTGGTCTACCTAATACGTCTCGTTCAGTTTCGACAAATCCCGGCAATCCCTTTAAGTCTTTGTCATAAAATCCTTCCAATCCGAAGTAGCCTACATCATCGTTGGTGGAATTTTTGCCGACAAAACCCAAGAGATGTGCTGACAATGATGCTTCGGGATAATACCTTTTCATCTGGTAGTTAAAGCCTACGCCACCAAGGTGTAAAGCGTCTATGGCATTTTTCGTATTTTCCTCTATACCCGACTGAACTGCCACCCACACTTTCGATGGATCTATGCGGGCCGCAATCGATGCGTCATCCGTATGCAGGGCCTGAGCAAGTTCGTGCTCGACCAAGGAAAGATTATGAATTTTCTGAGGTTCCACATACAACTGATAACTATTCTGATTGAGGACTACCGGATTACCGTTGCGGTCGAATATCCTTCCCCGTTCAGGATATATTTTCCGGGTCTGCAGATACGGATCAGTCGAAGAACGAAAAGGGTTGACGATCTGCAGATCAAATAGGCGTATTATTACACCACAAAATATGAGTACGAAAAATAAAAGAAGGAGTCTTGTTCGCATCATATCGATTTAATTAACGGTTCAACGCATACCTCAGATTGTCCAAAACCATTGGTTTCGAATCGTTAACAAAATTAAGAGTCGCGGCCATGGACGCTGCATACTGGAGCGAATCAAGATATGAGGTTTGTCTGGTGAGTTCAACATTCCTTTCATGGAGTACGGTTGTCTGGTTTTCAAAATAGTTTATCTGATCTCCGAGCGTGATGCCTGAAACAAACAGATACATATTTGCCGCAACAAGAACAGGAAGTAATATTACAATCAAAATCTGAATGATCTTATTCATGTATTTATTTGACAATGATTCGTAATTTGGCTGATCGTTCGTATCGGTGCGTCCGATCAGACGTAATCGGCTTTTTTGGTATAAGCGATAAGGCTTTTTTCCGCGCAAACATTTTTACTATGCGATCCTCAAGAGAATGGAATGTCACAACCAAAATCTTTCCGTGCTCTGACAATATTGGTAAGGCCCCGGACAGACCTTTTTCAAGTTGGGAAAACTCATCATTTACCTCTATGCGCAACGCCTGAAAAATTCTTCCAAGAACCGGTAAATCGCGTTCTCCTGTTTCTTTGCTTATGATATCAGCCAATTCACCGACGGTCCGTATCGATTTTACCGAACGCCCGCACACAATAGCACGAGCAATTGACCCAGAATTGAGTTCTTCAGAATTTTTAACAAATAGTTCATAAAGGTCCTGTTCGTTACGGGAATTAATAATATCCGCTGCCGTAACATCAGTTTTAGAATCCATCCTCATATCTAAAGGTTCGTTTTCCTTTTTATAGGAAAAGCCGCGTCCGGATTCATGTAACTGTCGCATAGACAAACCCAAATCAAAAATAACCGCATCAACAGGGTAAAAATTATTGGTTTTCGCTATACGTTCGATATCTCCAAAATTTCCCTGAACGATTTTCAATTTACCCTTCTCAATCCTCTCCTCGAGGTCTTGAGTTACTCTATAGATCTGGTTCTCGTCTAGATCAATTCCCAATACTTTTCCGCCCAACTTCAATATTTCTTTTGTGTAACCGCCCTCACCCAATGTCGCGTCAATATATCGGCGATCTTTGTTTACCTCAAGATGGTCTAAAACGCTTTGTAAAAGTACCGGATGATGCATGTTATCTTGTATTGGTTTGGGTAATATTCTTTTCAACGTGTTCGCTGTATTCTTTCCATTTTTCAGGCTCCCAAACTTCGAAATATGTCCCAACGCCTATAATTATTGCCTCTGCTCCTGTCAATCCAGCATACTCAATGAGATTTCTGGGAATTATTACTCTTCCTTGCTCATCGATCTCTATCACCGATGCTCCGGAAAATAAATGCCGCTTCATGTCTGATTTCTGCATCTCAAGGACCGAAGTTCCCATTAAATCCGCAGCTCCCTTTTCCCATTCTTCGTTCCGGAAACCGGATAAACAGCGTTCGAATCCTTTTGTCAAAGTAAAAGTTTTTATTTTGCCCAATGCTTCCCTTATCTTTTTAGGAACAATAATCCTCCCTTGTCCACTAAAATTCACCCTATATTCTCCTAAAAAAAGCATATATCACCATTAAACACCATTTTAAAAATTATGTCAATAGATATATGTAGCGTTTTGTTTGAAACAGGGCGCTATTTTAATAAGGGATACAAATCGCTATTTCATTTATGCAATTCTGAAAGTATAATTGACAGCAATACATGGACAGATTCATTAAGAAAACCGGACAGTTTATTTTTGCCCAGCAAAAAAGCATATTCTCATCTGCGATCATCTTATCGGTAATGATCATTGCATCGAGCTTTTTCGGTTTTATCCGGTACCGTGTACTTGCGGGATTTTTCATAAAAGGTCAGCTGGATATTTTTTTCGCCTCATTCCGCATACCTGACCTTGTGTTTGAAATCCTCATAACCGGAGCACTAACCTCTACGTTTATTCCGATTTACATCAAATACCAAAAAAACAAAGAAGAGCTTACTGAAAACATTTCATCCATCATTAACGCCATTTCTCTTCTCATGATCCTGTTGATTTTAGTGCTTTGCGTATTCCTGAATCCCATTATTACCATTATCACGCCCGGCTATTCCCATGCAAAAATCGAGCAGATCGTATTTTTTTCCCGACTGCTCCTTTTAGGGCAGTTGCCGTTTTTTGTCATGGGTAATTTCCTGACAGGTATCGGCCAGGCAAATAAAACATTCCTTTTGTCTGCCATTGCTCCCATTATTTACAATTTATCCATAATCGTCGGCACCGTTGTATTCGCTCCGGCATTTGGCCTGCTCGGACCTGTTATCGGTGTTATCGTCGGCGCGCTTCTCTTTTTCTCCATACAACTACCATTACTGTTTAAAACACATTTTACCTACGCACTGATTATTAGGATTACCCGCGGTTTGAAGGAATTTGTTCATATGGTAGTACCCCGTGCCTTCACCGTAATAGTTGCCCAGATCGATGCAACCATCGATCTTACCTTGACGACGTTTTTAGGGAGCGGAGCATATACGGTTTTCTACTTGGCTCAACATCTGCAACTTTTGCCTGTCTCGGTCGTAGGAATTGCCATGGGCCAAGCATCCTTACCGTATCTGTCTGAAATGTATCAGGAGGGCCGTATAGAAGAGTTCAAAAAAATCATCGTGGATTCGATCCTTAACGTATTTTTTTTGATAGCGCCCTTGATGAGTTTTTTCATATTCGCGCGGACACCGTTGATCAGACTGTTTTTTGGAGGAGAAAAATTCGACTGGACCGCAACAGTTCAGACCGCAATCACGTTGTCGTATTTTGCAGTGGCATTGCCGTTTCACTCGATATATTATTTTTTTACCCGTTGTTTTTACGCGCTTTTGGACAGTAAAACGCCGTTTTATATCAGCGCATTATCCATAGTTGTAAATACCGCGCTCAGTCTGTATTTTATTTTCATCCTTCATCTGCCCGTCTGGGCACTGGCAATATCGTTTTCCATTTCCATGATTATTAATTCCTCTGTTTTATTTTTCATCCTCGCAAGAAGGCTGAAAAACCTAGATTTCAAGTTTCTTATTACGGAGGCGATTAAAATCATTATCGCCACAGCCATTCCCTCAATCATCAGCTACTATTCCATGAGATTATTGGACGGCCTGGTTTTCGACACCTCACGGACCATCAATGTTTTTTTTCTTCTTACTACTGCCAGCGCGTTGTTTTTTATTTTGTACCTGGTATTATCGCTCCTTCTTGACGTGAAGGAAATTTATTTGATTACAAAACTGTTTTTAAAAGCCAAGGAATATCAAAGGAAGTTTATTGAGATTTATTCCAACTATGAATGATAAGGAGTCCGAAAAACTCATAGCAATCAAAGCTATCCAAAAAAAACTTCTGGGGAAAAAAATCAGCTACAGGGAAGTATATACCATCATGGACGAAATTTCCCATCAGCGCCTAAGCGATGTACTCACGACCTATTTTGTCGCTGCTTCGTTCAAAGAAGGATACACTGCCAACGAACTCTACCAGTTCACCAAGGCAATGGTCGAAACCGGAAACAAGTTGCATTTTGACGGTATTGTGGCGGATAAACACTCAACCGGCGGTGTTGCCGGGGCACGTACCACCATGATAATCGTTCCCATAATTGCTGCGGCAGGATTCAAAATTCCGAAGATTTCATCCCGGGCTATTACCTCACCTGCAGGAACAGCAGATGTTATGGAAGTTTTGGCAAATGTAAATTTCACGCCTAAGCTGATCGAGAAAATCGTCAACACGGTCGGCGGATGCGTCGCATGGAACGGCCATTTGGGTATTGCGCCCGCAGACGACATTATTATTAAAGTCGAAGAACCGCTGTCATTTGAGTCGTTCGACAAAATCATTATCTCGATTATGGCAAAAAAAATTGCAGCAGGCACCAACCATCTGGTACTTGATATTCCGGTTGGCAAAACCATGAAGATACGGCATTTTTCAGATGCGGAAAAAGTCGCCAAAAAATTCGAAGATCTCGGCTCGAAGTTCGGAATCGCTGTTATTACGGACATCAATGAAACGCTTGAACCTCCGGGCCGTGGCGTCGGTCCGCTTCTCGAAGCACTCGACGTACTCTACATCCTTGAACAACAAAAAGAACGCCCATTGAAACTCGAGGCAAAAGCTTTGAGATTGGCAGGCAAACTTCTTGACATCTGTTACCAAACAGCCGGAAAGAAAAAAAGTGGGGAGGAAGAGTCAAAAAAATTGCTGAGCAATGGATCAGCTTTGATAAAATTCAGGGAGATTGTCAAGGCACAAGGCGGTAATCGGGAAATAAGCTCACACTCTATAAAAATCTCTGCCCACAAACTAAATATCGTTTGCGAACGTTCTGGTAAAATAACAGATATCAATAACTACAATCTCAACACGGTCGCGAAAGTACTTGGCGCACCAGAAGATAAGAGCGCGGGTATTTACATACTGAAAAAGCTTGACGAATACGTTGAAAAAAAAGAACCCATGTTTGTGCTATACTCATCTGATAGATATCGGTTAAAAGAAGCTGAAGTTACGCTCAAAAACTTTCCAATCTATGAAATGGAAAAATAGAATCTATGCCGTACTGACACTCCTTCTCATTTTCGGTATCTTCTTTTATATGTATTATCATGAGGGTACTTTGCCTGTCGACAAGGTAAACCCCACAACCAAAACATTTATAGTGAAACCTGGCGAAGGTATTTATACCATCATTAGAAATCTTGCGAGTGAAGATCTTATCCGAAATAAAATCGTATTTTTCCTGGTCGTAAGAAGGTTGGGTCTGGAACAAAACATACAAGCAGGCGATTTCAGGTTATCTACCGGTATGAGCGCATATGAAATTGCCACGGCGCTCACGCACGGTACGACAGACCTTTGGGTAACATTTATCGAGGGAACCCGGAAAGAGGAAATGGCGCAGCTGGTGACCCAGAATTTCGATATCCCCAGCAGCGAATTCAACAAGGAAGCGCAGGAAGGATATCTTTTTCCCGATACCTATCTTATTCCGCGCGATGCGACTGCAGCTGCCATCATCACTACTATGGAAAAGAATTTTCAGGCAAAGCTCACTTCTGATCTGCGGCGAAAAATACGTTCCAAAGGCCTTACCTTGCAGGAAGGCGTAATTCTTGCGTCGTTAGTTGAAAAGGAAGCGAAGTTTCCGAAAGACAAGCAGATTGTAGCGGGAATTTTGCTCAAGCGTCTGAATAAAGACTGGACACTCGATGTCGATGCGACCATCCAATATGCGCTGGGTTATCAACCGAATGAAAAAACATGGTGGAAAAGAAATCTGACAACTAATGATCTTACCATAGACTCGCCGTACAATACGCGGTTGCACAAAGGATTGCCACCCGGCCCGATCAGCAATCCGAGCCTCTCATCGCTTCAGGCTGTAGCCAACGCCAATCCAAATACACCATACTGGTTCTATTTATCTGATAAAAACGGTGTCATGCATTACGCTACTACCATAGAAGAACACAATGCGAATATAAAGAAGTATCTGCAGTAATTAAAGAATAAAGATTTAGGATTTAAGATTTAAGAATGATTTTGACTTTGTTATAAGCCCCTGAAGTAGCTGATGGACATAATTGGCTTGTTTAACAAGCTCATCAAATTCCATTCCTTTAAGGTAACCAATACCATTTGATATAAGGATAAAATTTTTTAATTCTGTTAATGAACCTTGTGCAAGATAGTAAAACTGGATTTTTTCTTTATAGGTTTGTCTTCCAAATCCTTCGGCGATATTTGCTGCAATTGATGTAGCAGCTCTCCTGATTTGATCAGTTAGCGAATATATCTCATCTCTTGGAAAGCTCTTTGTGATTTTATAGATTAAAATAGCTAATTTATATGCTTCCTGCCAAACTATTAAATCTGTAAATGATTTGATTTTAGCACTACTCATTCTTAAATCTTTATTCTTAAATCTTAAATCTCATTTTGGCCTTCTGCCTGTGTAGGACGCTTTACCACTTCTCTAGGTTTTGATCCTTCAGCAGGCCCGACATATCCAGCAGCTTCCAATTGGTCGAGCAGTCGTGCTGCACGCGCATAGCCTATGGAAAGCCTGCGTTGCAATAATGACGCCGATGCCTTATCATGCTGCATAATGATCTCGATTGCTTGATTGAAAAGCGCATCATGCTCTCCTGCCGCTCCGATAACCGTCGTTCCGTTCCTTCCTCCCACACTGACTTCCTGGGTAGTAATTTCTTCGGTATAGTGAACTTCGGGATTTTGTGCCTTGAGGAATTTAACCAGATTGTTTACCTCCTTCTCGGTCAAAAACGGGCCTTGGATTCTTCTGGGTTTTGCCTGATCAGGAGGCAGATATAACATATCTCCCCGTCCTAGTAGTTTCTCGGCTCCGGGCATATCGATGATGACGCGTGAATCAATCATTGATGATACGTTAAATGCCAACCGCGTGGGTATATTTGCTTTCATAAGTCCGGTAATAATATCTACAGAAGGCCTTTGCGTTGCCAACACAAGATGGATACCGGTTGCCCGTGCCATCTGGGCAATACGCGTAATCAGATCTTCTGCTTCCCCTGGAGCAAACATCATAAGATCGGCTAACTCATCAATAACAAATACTATATATGGTTTTTTCTCTACGCCTTCCATAGTATTGTATCCTTCCAGATTTCTTGCCCCTGCCTTGGCAAATTCCTTATATCTGTTTTCCATCTCCCCGACCGTCCATTTTAATGCGGAAATGATTTTCTGCGAATCGGTGACGACCTCGGTCAAGAGATGGGGAATGCCGTTGTACAACGAAAGTTCTACGCGTTTTGGATCAACCAGAATCATCTGCAGATCCTCTGGTTTTGTCCGAAACAAAAATGTTGAAATCCACGCATTCAGGATCACTGATTTACCCGAACCGGTCGTACCGGCAATAAGCGCGTGAGGCATCTTCGCTATGCTTGCAGCTTGTGGTTGGCCAGAAACATCAAGGCCCAACGGCACCAACAATGGATCATTATTGCCGGCAAAAACCGGCGAGGTAAGCATTTTCTTCAAAGCTACGATCTCGGGTCTGATATTCGGAATTTCTATGCCAACCAATGAGCGGCCGGGAATAGGCGCCTCGATTCTTACTTGACCCGTCGTGGCAGCCAAAGCAAGTGCAAGATCATTGCTTAACGCGGTTATCCTTGACAACCTGGTTCCCTGCGTAATTTCCAAGGCATACTGGGTAATCGCAGGTCCCCGGTTTACTTCAACAACATGCGCGCGGATACCGAAACTGTCAAGTGTCTTTTCAATGATATCGGCATTATGGTTAACGTCTCCCCGATCAGCTCCCTTCTGCATCAAATCGTTCAGTAATGACATCGGAGGATATATCCATGTTTGCTTAAGGTTCTGTGAAAGCGGTCTTATGGTGATTCCTGCTGGTGTAACAGGAACATTAGCGTGTGGAACAGCCGTATTGCTCAACGGTAAAGGCATCTGGAGTTTTGGTTTTTCTTCGGATTTCTTGTCATGGATAAAATCATGTTTTTTCTCTTCCTGATTTTCCAAACCAGTTTCAAAGTTTCTTTTTGGTTCAAAAGTGCGTAAGAGATATTTCTTGATAAACCGAAATATTGCCATAATGAGGTTAAAAACAAAAAGAACAAACAGGTCGATCGACGTATCCAAAAATAACACCAAGCCTATGATAAATGTGACGCCCAAAATAATGATCGCGCCCCACAGGGAAAAGTCCGACTGGAGATTCTGGAATATCGCCAGACCGTAGTCGCCCGACTGAAAGATACCGAGCAAGGCGATAAACACCAGGACTATGCCTCCGCTGACATTCGGTTTCACAAATCTCAATCGTTTGGTATTGAAAAAATGTCCGGCAACCAGAATCAGGATGAACGGAATAAAAAATGAAAGCCAGCCGAATCTTGATACCAAGGCGTTGTTTATAGAAACCAAGGATGTTCCTCCTCCGTCAGGTATGAAATTTTTAGCGAAGGACAACAACAATACCAAACCTGCACCCACGAGAATAAATCCGAATACGTTGAAAATGGTATTCCTGTTTATTTTGAATTTGAGAAACGGTATCCGTATCAATGATTTTCTTCGTGCCATAGTAATGATTGTAAAGATAAATGCGGACAAAATCAACTCATAGCATTCCGCGGATAAAAAGAAGTATCACTTCATTATCTGGAGATTTATTCTTCCCTGCTGGTCTATCTGGATTACGCGTACTTTGACTTTCTGCCCTATTTTCACCACGTCATGCGGATTCTTGACGAACCCTGCCGACATTTTTGAAACGTGCACCATTCCTTCCTTGCCTGGAAGTAACTCGACGAATGCGCCAAACGGCAGGATCCGTTTTACCTCGCCCTCAAATTCCTCCCCGATTTCGACGACTCTCGTGATGTTTCCGATTGCCTGTGCAGCTTCTTCTACCTTTACCTTGTCAATACCGCTGATTGTTACTTTACCGTCATCGCTTACGTTAATGTCAGTGTCTGTCCGCGCAATCAATGCTCTGATGTTTTTTCCTCCGGGGCCGATGATCTCGCCGATTTTATCCTGCGGCGGCGTCAACACCACTACTTTCGGTGCATATCGGGATATTTCCTTGCGCGGCGTGCTTATTGCTTTGTTCATGACGCTCAAAATGTATAGTCTGGCTGTTTTTGCCTTTTCCAAAATTTCCTCGATCATCCGGTCGGTCAATCCCGCGTTTTTGACGTCAAGCTGAATTGCCGTAATGCCTTTTTCCGTTCCCGCAACCTTGAAATCCATCTCACCGGAAAAATCTTCGATCCCCATGATGTCTGTCAGGATCAGATAATCGGTGTCTGACTTGGATAATAACCCCATGGCAATGCCTGCGACTGGAGAAGCAACCGGAACACCCGCATCCATCAACGCCAGGGCCGATCCACACGTAGAGGCCATAGAAGTGGATCCGTTCGAAGACATGACTTCTGATACGACACGGATGGTATAGGGGAATTCTTTGGTTGACGGAAGTACCGGTTCAATAGCTTTTTCCGCCAGGGCACCATGTCCGATTTCCCGTCTCGAAGGAAAACCGATTCTGCCTGTTTCTCCAACCGAATACGGAGGCATATAGTAGTGATGGATGTAGCTTTTCGCCTCTTCACCCTCGGGGCTTTCAATCAGTTGCTCCAGGCTCGGCGCTCCCAGGGTGACGATGGACATCACCTGCGTATCGCCGCGCTGGAAGATGGCTGATCCGTGCGTACGCGGAAGCACCGAGACTTCAGCGGTAATCTCCCTTATTTCATCGGGTTTCCTGCCGTCAATCCGTTTTTTTGTTTTCAAAATAATTTCCCTGATTATCTGTTTGGTGACATAATCGATCGCCTTTGCAATCATTTTCCTGTCAAACTCATCTTTATATTTTTCCGAAACCTCCTCTACTACCACCTGGAGCGCCTCTTCGTCGTCGAATTCCTTTTCCGCCTTTTTCAGAATCAACTGTTCAAGATTCTTTTTGAACTCTTTTTTCAATATCTGCAGCAATTTTTCGTCAAACAGGGGTTTGTCGCTAATTTCTTTAGCCCGACCGACTTTTTTTCTCATTTTTTCGATAAAATCGATGATTTTCTCATTTTCAGTTTTTGCAAATTTTATTCCCTCCTGAACCAGTTTTTCGGAAAATTCTTCCGCTTTCGTTTCAATCATATTCACTTTATTTTTTGTCGATGAAACAACCAGGTCAAGACCGGAATAGAGCTCATCACCTTCAGTCGGATTGACCATAAAAGTTCCTTCGCCATTATGCTTGACATAGCCTATGCGGATCATACCGATTGGGCCATCCCATGGAATCGAAGAAATATGTATGGCTGCAGATACGGCAATGGCGGCAAGCATATCCGGTGAATTAATCCCGTCTACCGATAAAAGAGTAATAATGATTTGAACATCTCTCCGGTAATTTTTGGGGAAAAGGGGTCGGATCGAACGGTCAATGATACGTGCCTTCAAGACGGCATCATCCGATGCTCGCCCTTCACGTTTTACCCATCGTGAGCCTTTGATCCTGCCTCCGGCGTACAATTTTTCCACGTATTCTACCGACAACGGTAGATAATCTATATCTTCGTGATCGCGTCCCGCTGTCACAGTAACTAAAACACAGGTGTCGCCCAACCGGGCGAATATGGAAGATGTCGCTGCATTTGCCAGTTTTCCCGTTTGAAGAGTCAATTTCTGACCATTGATCTCAATGTAGTCTTCGTACATTTTCATTTTTTATTTTACTTTTTAAGTCCTATTTCCTTAATTAATTTTTTATACCGTTTTTCGTCAAGTTTCTGGAGATAATTTAAAATACGCCTGCGCTTTGCAATAACTTTCAGTAAACCGCGTCTTGAATGGTTGTCTTTCTTATTCTCTTCGAGATGCCCTGTAAGCTTGATGATCTTGTGGCTTAATAACGCAATCTGTACCTCAGGAGAACCTGTATCACCCTTATGCTGGGCAAACATCTCGATAAGTTTTTGTTTGTCATCCGGTAAGCCTGCCATATGTATTTATTATTGCGTATTAGTTATAATTTATCAATCTCCGATGGTTAACCATTATAATGGATAGTTATGAGAGTTTCAAGGGAATTGCGACATTCTTTATCCCGTAACGTGAATACGCCGAACGTAAATCCGAGGTCACGAGGTTTCCCGTTTATAATCGTTTTCCTTACAATCCTTATCGCCATAACCGTATTTTTCCCGCCGGCTTCATTGCAGATCATACTTATATATATACTATTAATATCGGCAACAACTTACGGATTGCTCCGTATCCGGATGCCTCGCAAATATTCTTTATTGACTGCGGTATTCGTACTCTCTGTGTTACTGCTGAAAGCAAGCCAACTTTTTGATACAATAAACGTCGTCCTGTTAATTAGTTTGTTTGTTGGTATTTTTGCACTGATAAAATGAATAAAACATTTTATATTACCACTACCGCCCCTTACGTCAACGCCGATCCCCATGTCGGGTTTGCGCTTGAAATTATCCAGGCAGACGCAATCGCGCGATACAAGCGGTTGAGCGGATATGATGTACGGTTTGGCTTCGGAACAGATGAGCACGGTTTAAAGATATATCGGAAGGCGGTCGATGCAAAAAAAACCCCGCAGGAATACTGTGACGAATACGCGAAGAAATTCGACGATCTGGTCAAACTTTTAAATCTCAGCATCACTGATTTTATCCGTACGACCGATCCGAAACATCTAAAGGCCGCTCAGGAATTCTGGATGCGGTGTTTCAAGAACGATAATATATATAAAAAAAATTACAAAATAAAATACTGCGTCGGATGCGAACTGGAAAAAACCGACTCCGAACTTAAGAGTGGCAAATGCCCTATTCATCCTAATCTCACCATTGAGAACTATGAAGAAGAAAACTATTTTTTCCGCTTTTCTAAATATCAGGAAACTTTGCTTAAACTATATGAGGATATACCTGATTTTGTCATACCTGTGCACCGTTTGACCGAGATCAAGACATTTGTCGAAAAAGGCTTGCAGGATTTTTCCATTTCCCGCCTGAAATCGAAAATGCCGTGGGGTGTAGACGTACCGAACGACCCTGAACACGTGATGTATGTGTGGTTTGATGCATTGATTTTTTATATTTCGAATATCAACTGGCCTCAAAATACAAAGGAATTTGATACATGGTGGCCTGTTATCCAGCTTGCTGGCAAAGACAATTTGAGACAACAATCCGCAATTTGGCAGGCAATGCTTATGTCCGCTGGACTTCCCAGTTCCAGACAGATACTCATCCACGGATTCATAACATCGGATGGCCAAAAAATGAGCAAAAGCCTTGGCAATGTAATCAATCCGTTCGATCTCGTGAAAAAATACGGTATTGATCCTGTCCGCTATTACCTTCTCAGGGAAATACCGGCATTTGAAGACGGAGATTTTTCCTACAGCCGTATGGAAGAAATATATAACGCCGATCTTTCCAATGAACTGGGTAATCTTGTTTCGCGCATCACCAAGCTTGCGGAGCAGGATACGTTGGTATTCAATCCAAAACCATCTTCATTTGATAAGGAAACAGACAACCTTTTTGCCAATTACCAATTTAATCTCATTTTGGAACATATCTGGGATAGCATAAAAAAGATCAACAGGCGGATCGATGAATTTGCGCCTTGGAAAAAGAAAGCAGAAGAAAGAAAAGATTTTCTTATTGCACAGCTGCAAATGATTCATGAAATCGCCTTTCAGTTACAGCCGTTCATCCCCAATACTGCAGCAAATATCGCGAAATTTACAACCGGTACGATAAAAAAAAGTGCAGCTTTGTTCCCAAAACTAACGTAATATGAAAAATCAAAAAATAAAACATTTTTTCTTCGGTTCAAAAAAAAGGACCACTACTATTTCGGTGGTCGGTGCTGTCTGCTTAATTATATTCACGTACTTCTATATTTTCTATGGTCTTCCATCGCCCAATAATCTCAAAAACTACAAAGCAGTTCCCCTTTCTACGCATATCTATGACCGGAACGGCAAGCTGTTATATGAAATATATAAAAACCAGAACAGGACGCCGGTACACTTAAACGAACTTCCTGCGTATATCGGCCAAGCAACAGTTGCGATAGAAGACAAGGATTTCTACAAGCATGGAGGAATATCGTTTGTTTCGGGAATTCTTCGTGCCATACGGGACATGATTTTACAACACAGCTTACAAGGCGGTTCTACTTTGACTCAACAACTCGTGCGCAATGCCCTGTTAACCCGGGAACGCACCATTCAGCGAAAACTCAAGGAAATCATTTTATCAATCTGGACAGAACGGGTTTTTACCAAAAATCAGATACTTGAGATGTATCTTACCCAGGTACCGTATGGCGGCGACACGTATGGTATCGAGGAAGCTTCCAGATTATATTTTGGAAAGCATGCAAAAGATCTGACGCTTGTTGAGGCCGCAACGCTGGCAGGTCTTCCGCAAGCTCCATCGCTGTATTCTCCTTACAACAATCCTAATCTTACCATAACCAGGCGCAACGAAGTTTTAAAAGCCATGTACGACCAGAAATACATCGATCAACAGGCCTATGAAAAAGCATTAAACGCAGCTGTCAACTTTCAGCCGTTGCAGTCACCTATCAAAGCTCCTCACTTCGTGTTCTACGTACGGCAGGAACTTGAACAAATCTACGGCATACGGCAGGTTGAGGAAAACGGGCTTCAGATAACGACAACGTTGGATCTTACTACGCAGGAACAGGCTGAGCAAATTGTGCAGCAGGAACTTGAAAAAGTAAAGGATTTGCATGTTACCAACGGCGCAGTTCTGGTAACACGTCCGCCTACCGGAGAAATACTCGCAATGGTCGGATCGGCAAATTATTTTGCCACAGGATCAGGCGCATTCAACGTCACCACGGCGCTTCGTCAACCCGGAAGTTCGATCAAACCTTTGAACTACGGTATTGGACTTGACCGCAAACTCGTAACCCCTGCAACTGTATTTATCGACGAACCAACCTGTTTTACTGCGGCAGGACAACCAAACGCATATTGTCCAGTAAACTATGATGGTAAATTTCACGGTCCAGAACAGCTACGCTTTGCCTTGGGTAATTCGTTTAATATACCAGCGGTCAAAATGCTCGCAATCAATGGTGTCAGCAATTTTGTTGCATCGGCTTCGGCCTTTACCATCACAACATTTGACAGACCTGAAAAATACGGGTTGTCATTAACGCTGGGAGGCGGAGAAATCAGGATGACGGAAATGGCACAGGCTTTTTCCACTTTTGCCAATCGGGGTATCCCGCGAAAACTCAACTCCATCCTGAAAGTTCGGGATAAACTGGGAAATACGTTATATGAGTTTAAAGACGGTAATTATGTCAAGGATATCAGTAAACCGATTCAATATCCTGATTATTTCCAGATTCCGGGAAAACGCGCCATATCCCAGGAAGCTTCGTTCCTGATATCTCATATCCTGTTGGACAACAACGCGCGCATCGAAGAGTTCGGCGCTTCATCCTCACTGGTGATTCCGAATAAAGCGGTATCGGTAAAAACAGGAACTACCGATGATAAAAAAGATAATTGGACTATAGGTTATACGCCAAATTTCCTGGTTGCAGTCTGGGTAGGAAATAACGACAACACGCCCATGAATCAATATCTTGCTTCCGGGATTACAGGAGCTGCGCCAATCTGGAATCGAGTCATGTCGACCGTTCTCAAAAACCAACCTGACCTCTGGCCGGTCAGGCCGTACGACGTTGTCGGCAAACAGGTATGCATATTAAACGGTGCTCTTGCGACAAAAAACCCAGACGGCTCTGAAAGCTGTCCTTCAAGGTTTGAATATTTTATCCAGGGGACAGAACCGCCGCCGGGAAATCCGGAACAGCAAATGATTCCTGTTGCAAAAGACAGTAATACGTACATGCCAAACCCCAGTCCGGGAGACTCAAATATAGAAATGCAAAATAAGCAGATCATCCGCGACAAATTCTCGATCTATTGCGTAGACTGCAGCCACGATCACGAGCAAATACAGACTATCCGGCTATAAACGCGGTTTTTTGCAAACATAATCGATGATTGTATCGGCGATATTGACATCGGTCACTTCCTGCAAACCATGGAACTCTACGGTTGCGTTCGCCTCGAGAACTTGGTAACCGGTTGAAGTTTCGACAACATCCACACCTGCGATTTCAGTTTTCACCGCATTCGCGACTTTCTTGACCAAACCGGTCAGCTCATCGTCGGGTTTCATTTTTTTCGGCACGGCTCCCCTGGCGGTATTCGTAATCCAATGGTCTGTTTGACGGTACATTGCCGCAGTCGGTTCTCCCCCGACTACCAAAACTCTGATGTCTCTATCGGGTTTCTCTATATATTCTTGCACATAGAAAAAGGTATGAAGTGGGTTATTCAGCGCTTCCCTATGTTCCATGATTGCTTCAAGAGTATCCTGGTCGCTGATTTTTGCCAGCAATCTTCCCCATGATCCCATGATCGGTTTGGAAACGATTGGATACCCGATTTTTTTTGCCTGTTTTATCGCCTCTTCTTTCGAAAAAACCAGAACAGTTTTCGGCATCGGAATTTTTTCTTTTTGCAGTATCCACGTACACAACGCCTTGTTGTTGCAAATCCTTGTAGCGTTCGCGCTATTGATTGTCCGTATTCCGCGATTGTCCAGATACTCGAGTACCAACTCCGCCCTCATCCGGCTCACTTCACGGTTAAGCACGACCGAAAACTTCTTAAGATATTCGACGTTACCATTCAGAGCCAACGAACGTGGATCGATCGACTCAAAAGCTATCTTCTTTTTTTTCAAGCTTTGCATGATCGACTTTTCCTCGGTTCTCGTAATGGAATGCAACAATCCAACCGTATTCGACATTTTTAATTTTTCATTTTTAATTTTCAATTTCTTTTACTCTCCCCAATCTTCATCCATTTTCGGGAGATTGCTTACCGCAAAAGGCTGCAAAGACGTAACCTCCAATCCCGCACTGCATTCTTTACAGTGTATCACTTCTCCTTTTTCCATATCTTTATTGAGAGTGATTTCGGCATCGCAGTCCGGGCATTGTATTTGATTTTGTTTACTCATACGTATACACCTACTTTCCTAAAAGAAAAACTAATAATGCTTTTTGAGCATGGAGGCGGTTTTCCGCTTCCTGAAAAACAACGGACTGTTTGCCGTCAATGACATCGGAAGTAACTTCGTTTCCCCGATACGCCGGTAAACAATGGAGAAAAATCGCATCATTCTTAGCATTATCCATCAAACGTTCGTTTACCTGATATGGTTTAAAAATCTCAAATCGCTTTTTCTTTTCCGCTTCATCTCCCATGCTTACCCAGGTATCTGTTATGACTGCGTCGGCATTCCGCACTGCCTCAACCGGATCTGTCGTTTCGGTAATCTTCGCGTGAGTCTTCAGGGCAGATTGTTTTGCTTTTCTAACAATATTTTTTTTCATCCCGAATCCATTCGGCGAAGCGCATGCAAACTCCATCCCCAATTTCCCCGATGCTAGGCATAAGGAATGCGTCACGTTGTTTTCTCCATCGCCCACATACGCGATTTTCAAACCATCAAGCGTTCTTTTGATCTCATAGATCGTCATGAGGTCGGCTAAAATCTGGCACGGATGTTCCAAATCCGACAGCGCATTGATGACCGGCACCGACGAATTCGCAGCTAGTTCCGTGACCGTCGAATGGTCAAAAGTTCTTGCCAAAAGAATGTCAACCATGCTCGACAATACCTTGGCGGTATCTCCTATCGATTCGCGCTTTCCCATACCAATATCTGAAGGCGCCAGATAGATTGCGTGCCCACCGAGCTGCGTCATTCCGGTTTCGAACGAAACCCGCGTCCTTAGACTTGGCTTTTCAAAAACCATGCCGAGCGTTTTGTTCTTCAGAGGAGTATCAGTCCCGCCTTTCGCAGTACAGCTGGGATTTCATTTTTTTGGCCAGTTTTAATACATCCCAAATTTCACTGGCTGTCAGATCGGTTATGGAAACAAAATGTTTTTTCATAATTAGTCGAAAATTTGTAATCCCTGGAACGCGTGCTTGATCTTTTTCTTTAACGTTGGCTTGATCTGGTTCGCCAGTTTCATCTGCAGCGTATATATCTCGGTGAATCCCGCGCTCGCATTCACGTTGAACGCGTATCCGCCTACATTGGTGAATGACGTATGATCAAGTCCGTACGGTGATTTCATGGAGACCGCTTTTGCGCTCCCTTTATATAATTTAACCGTTACTTCACCGGTGACTTTCTCGTTTACCTTATCGTTAAAGGCATTGAGCGCAACCATAACCGGATCATACCACTGGGCCGCATAACACAGATATCCCCATTTGACATCGAGCGTTTCCTTCAATTCGTTCAACTGTCTGGTACACACGTATTTTTCCAGATGCTTGTGGGCTTTTATGATCACATGTGCCGCCGGCATTTCATAAACGCCGCCGTTTTTTACCCCTACCAATCGGTCTTCGAAACAGTGCGCGACTCCGACACCGTGTTTACCGGCTAGGGTATTCAACACGACGATCAGTTTCGCCAGCGGCATTTTTTTTCCGTTCAAGGAAACCGGGATTCCTTTTTCGAATCCGATTTTCACGAATTCTTCCTTGTCCGGAGCCTTGCTCGCAAGCGTATAGGTTGTTAGGAACTTTTCCAATGGCGCGATCAGATCGGGTTCCTCGATTTCTCCGCCTTCCCATGTCATTCCCCACATGTTGTCGTCAACACTGTAAGGGAAGTCTATGGATGCGGGGACCGGAATATTGTGTTTCTTGGCATACTTGATTTCTTCGGTTCGATCCATTGCCCATTCACGAACAGGTGCGATAACTTTCATCTTTGGATCAAATACCATAATGTATCCATCCAATCGAACTTGGTCGTTTCCTTTTCCCGTACAACCGTGGGCAATACAGTCAGCCTCTTCCTGCTTTGCAATCTCAACAGCTTTTTTTGCCAAAACCGCGCGACCCATCGGAGTCGACAAATGATAGTCACCCTGATATGATGCATTTGCTTTTATTCCTTTTGCCAGGAAATCATCCGCGAATTCTTCTTTCGCGTCATACACGAGCGCTTTAACCGCGCCGAACTTCAGAGCCTTTTTCTTTATGGCTTCAAGATCGTCTTTTTGTTGCCCTATATCCAAAGTTAGGGTGATTACTTTGGCTTTGTAACTATCCTGGATCCACTTCAACATCACCGATGTATCGAGTCCTCCGGAATATAACAAGAGAACTTTGTTGACTTCTCCCACCTTACCTTCGTACGATGCTACCTTTATATACTTAGTTGTTTTTTTCATATGTAAAATAAAGAACTAATAACTCATAACTAATGAACTAATAACTTTGTTATATTGCCTTTGCTTCTTCTTCCATATTTTCTGAATAAGCGAACTTTGTTTTTTTATCGCCGGGAGATTGAGATTTCCCGTTCCTCCTGTATGATTTGATTGCTTCATTACGGCAATCTGATCATACTTCGGAATAAGCCGTAAAGATTTCCCGATCTTTTCGTATGCATCACGGAACGGCATACCCTTTTTTACGAGTTCATAAGCGGCATGCGTTGCGTAAAGCTCACTCGTCATTGCTTTTTCAAGAATCTTGATATTCGGTTTCATGGAATTCACCAAAAGCTTCACAACATTTAAGGATTGCAGTGTGATATCGAACGACTTCATGAACGGTCCCTTGGTTTCACCCATATCAGCGTTGTAGCCTGATGGCAAACCTGACGAAATCGACGCAACAATCTGTTCGTATCCGATTACCGTATGCGTCTTTGCGCGCAGATATTCCATAATGTCGAGATTTTTTTTCTGCGGCATAATACTCGAACCGGTACATAGTTTCGGAGCTATGGAAAAAAAATCAAATTCCGTCGTGGTGAACAACAGCATATCCTGTGCAAATCTTGATAAAGTAAACATAATTTGGATCAAAGCGTGCATTGCCGCTAATTGTATCTTCGATCGTGAAACTTGCGCATACAGGGAATTATTCTGGACCTTGGAAAATCCGAGCAATTTTGCAGTAAGATCTCTATCGATCGGTAACGAAATACCATATGCTGCTCCGGTACCTAACGGAGACTGGTCGTTCAGATCATAAGCCGATTCCAACGCTTTCACGTCATCCGATAAACTTTCGGTGAAACTAGCGGCCCACATCCCGATCGAAGACGGCATTGCTTTTTGCATATGCGTATATCCTGGCATCGGAACGAATTCATATTTTTTCGCAAATTTTTCAAACACTACAATTAATTGTAGTGTACCGTTTACAACTTCAAGGATTTTTTTCTTTGCATACAATCGTAAATCAGTTAATACCTGATCGTTTCTGCTTCTTGCAGTATGGATCTTCTTACCCAACTCGCCCAATTTTTCAATCAAATAGTTTTCTATTTTCGTATGAGCATCTTCATCGCCGACCTGAACAGTGAATTTCCCTTTTTCATGTAAACTTACTATATCCTTAAAAGCCTTCTTCAACTTCTTTAACTCTTCTTTGGTTACGATTCCAAGTTTTTCCAAAGCATGCGCATGAGCTATCGATCCATACACGTCTTCCTTGACGAGCTGATTATCCAGTACGACACCTTCGCCGAAACAATATTCGTCAACGAGTTTGTGTGAACTGGCATTTTTTTCCCAGAGTTTTTTCATATGTTTTGTAAATTAATAATTTAGGCCAAAAAAAATCCCCGCCTTTATTTTGGCGGGGTCAGGTAATAATAATCTTACGACATCACAATACTACCTTCCCCAAAGATCCTCCTCAAAACCAATTTGGTTGTAGATAGTATTTCTGACATAATAAATATTATTATATACGAGAAACCGACAAATGCAAGCGATGTATGAAAATCAGATATATACCATCCCCAAAAGATATGTTTTTGTCATGGGAGACAACCGGCCGGAATCATTGGATTCAAGAATGTTCGGTCCGATTCCCATATCCACAATCGTCGGCAAAGTGATCCTCAAATATTACCATCCTTCTTAATATCTGTTTCCTTAGTGCATACACACTAGTATAATAGTACCTATTACCAATTCATACGCACTATGAACGAAAAATATTTCAATGAACTTATCGATGAGTTGATAAAAATTAGGAATAAAAAAGTGATGAGAAATTTTTTGGAAGGTCTATTTACTCCCCAGGAACTTGAGGAAATCCCCACCAGGGTACAAATCGTCAAAATGCTCAAAAAAAAGGTGCCTCAGCTGAAAATCGCGGAAAAACTCGGCGTCGGTATTGCCACAGTAACGCGCGGATCCATGGAAGTTAAAAAAGGAAGATTCATCAACATAAAATAAAATTCTATGACTATCAAATAGCAATTGAAAAAGGTGCTGTTATTATCAGGCTCGGTAGGATTATGTTTAATACTTAAAGGATTATTTTCGCTATAATATCATATATGAAAAAACGCGTATTGGCAGGAATCCGCGCAACCGGAAGACTGCATCTGGGA
>CAZBEJ010000004.1:34831-36438 GCA_964490915.1 uncultured Gammaproteobacteria bacterium | reverse complement strand
AGCAGAATAATTGATGATTTTCTTACTCAATCCTTCCTCAAGGAATGGAGACGAAACTACGATTTGTTCTACGACTTCAGGAATAGTTATCATAGGGTTTATATTTTAACATTTTATATTAATTTTGTAAAGATTGTTCAAAAAATTGACTCTACCTACACATTTCGTATAATCTGTCTAACTATGAAAAAACCCATAAAAACTGTTTCTGTTTATCCAAACAGGGCACCATACGGTTGGTTATTTAGAAACGCATTACCAAAAGATGATGTCCATTTTGAAAAACTTGGAGAAGCCGCTGCAAAACTGAATGAACTTAAACCTCGACCACAAGCCGTTATTGTTGACCAGTCGCTTTTGACTAGAAAGCATAAGGATGAAGCAACTCGTTTACTTACTGCCTGTCATGCATTAGGTTTGCTGGTAATATGCGTTGCGGATGATAACGGAAAATTTATAGGAGAGGGTGAAATTGCAAGGTCGAATTTACATCTCTATACACGTTAAATAGTTAGGTTTTAAACATAAATTGACGTTTTTGTTATTTTTAATCAAAAAATTGCCATTTGTACAACCATCGTATACTATTACATCGTTACCAATTGCTTAATGAGCCTATGAAAACAACCTGTCCGATTTGCGATGCAGAAGTAACTCTTCAGAAAAATACCGAAGAGTCCGAGATTATCAATTGTCCGGAATGTCATTCACGTCTCGTGGTAGCTGCGATGAAAGGTTCATTTGCTACGCTCGAACAAGCACCGGCTGTGGAAGAAGATTGGGGAGAATAATTTATGATCACTATCGGTATTCTCCACTCTACTATCCGCGGGGATGAAAAACTGATTGTTGAAGCTGCACAAAAACGCAATATCAAAATCAAGCTCATTGACGTCCGAGAACAGGTTTTTAACCGCGAGACCTACCATGTCGACTTCGATATTGCCTTGGAACGGTGTGTATCAGCGGTCAAAGGAATGCATGCAACACGCTTTTTTGAATCAATGAACGTTCCTGTAGTTAATTCGTCTGCCGTCGCAACCATCTGCGAAGATAAGTTCATGACTTCGCTCGTACTTCAAAAAGCCAACGTCCCGACACTTCCGTTCGCGATGGTTTTTACCGAATCGCAGGCAGTTGAAGCAATCGATCAACTTGGCGGATTTCCCGTAGTCATAAAACCACCGCTCGGTTCATGGGGACGTTTGCTTGCAAAAATTAACGACCGGGACGGACTCGAAGCGGTCTTGGAACATAAAGACGTCCTGGGTTCACCTCATCAAAAATCCTTTTATATCCAGAAATACGTCAGGAAACCTGGTCGCGATATCAGATCCTATGTTATCGACGGCAAAACAATCTGCGCCATCTACCGCAATTCGCCGCATTGGATAACAAACACTGCACGCGGAGGTGTCGCAACCGACTGCCCGGTAACCAAGGAACTTTCGAAATTACCAGAAAAAGCTGCACAGGCAATTGGAAACGGTATTTTATCCATGGATATTTTCGAAACCGACGAGGGACTGGTCATCAACGAGGTCAATCATACGACCGAGTTCAAAAACTCTGAAAAGCCTACGGGCATCAGCATCTCCGGCGCCATG
>CAZBEJ010000004.1:10556-34731 GCA_964490915.1 uncultured Gammaproteobacteria bacterium | reverse complement strand
TGTCCCTCACAGAAGAGCCTCGCAGCGAAAAAGATTTCACGAGTGACAGAATCTATTTAATTTAAGCAAGAACTTCTGACAGAATCTAAAAAATCAAGTGAGTAAAAAATATGATTACTACTTCTATTTATGGTGCTTCGGGATATGCCGGGGGTGAAATCCTCCGGATTCTTCTTGGTCATCCTAAGGTAAAAATCCTGCAGGTCACTTCGCGCCAATTTGCGAATCAACCTGTTTCAATAGCTCATCCCAATCTGAGAAAAAGAACTGATTTGGTTTTCAGCGATCCGAAAGGACTGAAAAAATGCGACGTTCTTTTTGTGGCTCTCCCCAATTGCGAGTCCATGAAAATCATGCCGAAACTGAAAACCCTTGCGAAAAAAATAATTGATCTGGGAGCCGATTATCGCATACACGATCCTGCAAATTTTGAGCACTGGTATCATCAAAAACACGGCAACCCGGAAATGCTGTCGAAATTCATCTATGGAATAGCAGAACTCCATCGAAAAGAAATAAAAAAATCATCCTATGTTTCGTGCGCGGGATGCGAAGCAACTGTTTCCATTTTGGCACTGTACCCATTGGTGAAGAATGGGTTGATCGAGGAAAGGATTATTATCGATGCGAAGATGAGCAGTTCACAAGCCGGACTCAAACCTTCACTTTCTTCCCACCACCCTGAACGAGCCGGTGTTGTCCGAACATACAAACCAACCGGGCATCGCCATACCGCGGAAATCCTGCAGGAATTATCGCCATTTAGGAACAAGATTGATGTCGCCATTACCGCAACTACCTTGGATATTGTCCGGGGATTGCTGGTGACCATCCATGCGATACCGGTAAAATCAATTACCGAAAAGGACGTATGGAAAGCATACCGTACCGAATACGGTAATGAGCCATTCATCAGGATTGTAAAGGAACGGCAAGGAAATTACCGGTTTCCGGAACCGAAAATATTGCAGGGAACAAACTACTGCGATATTGGATTCGAGATGGATCAGGTTTCTGATCGTCTCGTAGTTATAGCTGCGATCGACAATCTGGTAAAAGGAACTGCCGGTCAAGCAGTACAAGCAATGAATATCATGTGTGGGTTTCCGGAAACCACAGGGTTAGAATTTCCCGGTCTTCATCCTATTTAATATGATAGTCGTAAAGATTGGAGGAGGTTCCACCATCAACTGGGACTATATCGGTGCCGATATCAGAACCCTGCAAAAAAAGGATTCCCTAATCATCGTACACGGAGCGAGCGTAAAACGGGACGAAATAGCAAAAAAATTGGGCGCTCCGACAAAGGTCGTCACCTCGCCCTCAGGCATCTCAAGCGTATATACTGATGAAAAAGCTATCGAAATATTCCTCATGGTATACAGCGGTCTCACGAATAAACAGATCTCCGCATTATTGCTGAAGCATGGCATAAATGCTATTGGCTTATCAGGAGTCGACGCAAAACTCTGGCAGGCAAAACCGAAAAAAGAACTGCTTTCGAAAGAAGGAAATAAAATCAAACTGCTTAAGAACAACAAGACAGGAAGAGTTGAAAAAATAAATACGAATCTGCTTAAAACCCTTTTGGAAAACGGCTATGTACCGGTTATCTCAGCTCCCGCGATCAGCTACGAATATGAAATAGTCAATACCGATAATGACTGGGCCGCTGCCGTAACAGCGGCGAGTATGCGTGCTGAGAAACTCGTATATTTATTCGAAGCTCCTGGTCTATTAAAGGATTATCGGAAAGAATCAAGCTTGATCAAACATATCCCCCGGGATAAAATATCCGAGTATTTAAAATACGCAAACGGTAGAATGAAAAAGAAACTGCTTGGCGCCAAAAAAGCATTGGAACTAGGAGTAAAAAATATTTATTTCGGTGACGGAAGGATCAAAAATCCGATAAGCTCTGTGCTTAAAGGAAAAGGAACCGTTATTAGTTCATAGTTTTATAGTTCTTAGTTCTTGGAAAAATAACTAACCAACAACCAAGTAACCAAATAACTAATCAACCAACATGAAGGATTATCAATTTCTGCAGCAAAAATTTATCCTCAATACCTATCCGAACAGAGGTATTACTCTTGTTAGAGGAAAAGGTGTCTATCTTTATGATCAGGAAAACAATACATATCTTGATATGATGAGTAATTATGGCGTGAATATTTTCGGATACAATAACTCATTCGTAACAAAAACGCTCGTCGAACAACTGAAAATACTGCCAAATCTGCATGGAAGTTTCAATAGCGATACCAGAGCGTTGGCAGCCCAAGAACTGATCAGGCGCTGCGGCAATTTTTCGCAACTCTATTTCTCCAATTCTGGAGCAGAAGCAATCGAGGCGGCATTGAAGTTTGTCATGCTTGCAACCGGAAAGAAAAAAATTATCGCATGCGAGCACAGCTATCACGGAAAAACGCTCGGCGCACTCTCGGTTACATACGGCGATAAATACCGCAAACCGTTTGAACCGTTTGGCTTGGATATTGCATTTATCCCGTATAACTCCCTCTCTATTTTGGAAAACACAATCGATTCTCAAACCGCAGCATTTATCCTTGAACCCGTACAGGGAGAAGGCGGATTGTCAACGCCAGATAAGGGTTATCTCGAGAAAGCAAAGAATATCTGCCACAAACACAACGTTCTTTTGGTTTTTGACGAGATCCAGGCAGGCACAGGAAGAACCGGGAAATTCCTTGCAAGCCAGTGGGAAAACATAGAGCCGGATATTCTATGTATGGGTAAAGGTATAGCTGGAGGTATGCCTGTTGGTATAACCGTAGTTAATCAATATGTTTCTCAAAAAATTCCTCGGAATATCCACACTTCAACTTTTGGAGGAAACCCTTTAACATGCAGCGGCATACTCGCGACCCTGCGACTACTTGATACCAAGAGACTACTCCATATACAACGCACGGGAGATTATTTTAGAAAACAATTGCAATCTATAAAATCGCCGCATATCGGAGAAATTCGCGGTAAAGGACTGATGATAGGCGTTCAGATACAAAACAATGAGCGCAACATTGTACTCAAATTGCTCCAACAAAACTATATCCTTGCAATTCCTGCCGGTGAAGATATCGTTCGATTTCTACCGCCATACATTATTGAGAAAAAGCACGTTGACACAGTTATTCTTACCTTAAAAAAAATACTAAATATCTGATACTCTTACTATGTGTAGATTTTTATTGTATAAAGCAACAGAACCAACAGACCCTCGAATGATTCTCTCTGCTTTTTCCGCAATGGCCAAAAAGAGCAAAGCGTTTGACGGCGACTGGCAAGGCGACGGCTGGGGATTTTCATACCTTGATTCAAATCATAATTGGCAACTTTATAGATCATTAAAGCCCATTTGGGAAGATGTTCAATCGTTTAATCAATTGAACATAAAAACCAATATATTCGCTGTTCATGCCCGAAGCGCAACTTTTCCTGAACATAAAGGTAATATCGAATTTAACCAGCCGTATGTAAATAACGAGTCCATCTTTGTTTTTAACGGACATCTTAAGGGTGTCACTCTTTCCATTCCGGGAAGAATCGGAGCCGAAAAAATCTGGAGTCTCCTGCAAAAAGCTTTGAAAGAAAAAAAACCGGTTGATGCGTTGGAAAAAGTAAAAAATCTTTTGAAAAAAAACACCAAAAAAATCCAGGCTTTAAATATCGGTTACACCGACGGAAAGAATATCTATGCCCTAAGCTACTATACCGATCATCCGGAATATTACCGATTACACGTTCTCAAAAATCGGAAAATATCAATTATTGTTTCTGAACCGTTTGGAAATTATGCTTTTCATGAAACAACCTCCGGTACAATTCTTTCGTTTTAATGCGTTCATTTTCATGATAGAATTATTGGTAAGTAATTTTTCATTTTCCATTTTTTATAGTTGTATGATCTGGGTTGACCGCGAGGCAAAAAAAATAGCCGATTTATCCCGAGGAGAATGGGTAGATGACATGAAAACACCCTCAGGTAGAATTCATGTCGGTTCCTTACGCGGTGTTATGGTACACGATCTCGTGTATAAGGCATTAAAGGGGAACGGTGTCAAAACCAGGTTTTCCTACGTATTCAATGATATGGATCCTATGGATGCGCTTCCCCATTATCTTGACCGCTTTATCTATGAAAAATATATGGGTTTCCCTCTCATTGACATACCGTCCCCGGAAAAAGGATTCGATAACTACGCCCGATATTTTGCGTACGAGTTTATCAACGTCTTCAACAGTCTGAACTGTTATCCTGAGATTATCTGGTCTTCCGAACTCTACCACCATGGCTTAATGAATGACGTGATCAAATTAATCCTTGACAACAGCGATAAAATTCGGGAAATATACAAACGGGTCGCAAAAGCTGAACGATCCAGGGATTGGTATCCTTTTAATCCCATCTGCGAACAATGCGGGAAGATTGGAACAACAAACGTATATAAGTGGGACGGAACGCATATCTATTACCGTTGCGAGCCAAACATGGTCAAATGGGCACAAGGATGCGGCTACGAAGGAAAAACCACTCCGTATGACGGGCACGGAAAACTTCCATGGAAATTGGACTGGCCTGCGCATTGGAAAGTAATAGGTGTAACCGTAGAAGGATCCGGCAAAGATCACATGTCATCGGGTGGTTCATATGATATGGCGTCTGCGTTTTGCAAAGAAGTTCTCGGAACAAAGCAGCCATATGCAATTCCTTATGAATGGTTCACCATCGGAGGCAGGAAAATGTCTTCATCCAAAGGAATAGGGTCATCGGCAGTCGAAGTCTCAAGGATACTTCCTCCTGATGTATTTAGATTCCTGTTGGTAAGAACACCTATTACAACGCATCTTGATTTTAATCCGTACGGAGATACCATACCGAATCTGTTCGACGATTATGACCGTTGCATGGAAGCATATTTTCTTAAGCTCGAACATAAAATTCCATCAGGAAAACAGGGTGAAGTCATGCAGGATTTTGCTCGCATTATTGAACTTTCTGACATTCAAGGTCTTCCGTCAAAGCGCATGCTGCTCCCCAGATTCAGGATAGCCGTCCATCTTATTCAGAATAAATCAGATGTGCAGGATTTTTTTGAAAAGCAAAAAAAAGCAAAACTTGATGGACCCGAACAAAAAATTTTAGATGAACGTATCGAATATGCGAATATTTTTCTGGAAAATTACGCTGCGAAAAGCCAAACAAATCCTTCTCAGGATATATTTACGTATACTGCGGACCAAAAGAAATTTTTGAGCCTATTGGTAAAAGAATTGGAAAATACAAAAACATTGAGAGCCGATTATCAAAAGCAAATCCAGTCCATTATACAAAATAACGGATTCAAACCAAAAGATTTATTTCAAGGATTATATAGAGCCTTATTAGGAAACGATTATGGACCAAAGGCCGCTGATCTCATAATGCGCATCGGAATAGAAAATACTATCGAAAAAATGAACGCTGTATTGGAGCGTTCAAAACAGGGAGGCATCCATGAAGAAAAGAACCATCTATTCCCTGTATTGAATGACCCAACGATATTTTCCATCAGCAATGAAATAAAAAATATCTATCCCTCCATCGTCATAGGTATCGCTATCATTAAAAACGTAGATATACAGAAATCAGATGATGAGTTGCAACATCTGATAGATGAATTCGTAACGCAACAGTCTGATTTAACCAACGAACTTATCAGTTCGTACCCTGAGGTGCAAAGTTATAGAAAACTATATAAACAAATGAAGATTGATTGGCATTCCAGAAGACCTTCGCCGGAAGCGCTATTGCGACGCATCGTATCAAAGAAAAAACTCTACTTGATCAATACCTGCGTCGACTCTTATAATCTGGTCGTTATGAAAAACAGAGTGTCTGTTGGCGCATTTAATCTTGACCAGATGAAGTTTCCAACCATGTTGAGATTTCCCAAGCCCGGGGAAAAAATCATCCTGTTAGGTGAAAAAGAACCAACCGAATATAAAGCAACCGAGCTTGGTTATTTTGACCGAAATAAGGGTTATAATATTGATTTTAATTATCGTGACTCGCAGGAAACAGCGGTCACGGAAAAAACAAAAAATATCCTTATTAACGTAGACGGAGTATACGGCATATCGCGGGAACTTGTCGAAAAAACACTTAAAGATTCCATAGAACAAATTATTAAATATTGCAGTGGTACTATCGATGTTGCTGGTATAGTAACAAGCTCATGAAAATTCTCATTGCTACCCATAATACGGCAAAACTTCAGGAAATCAGAAAGGGATTGAGAGAATTGACAGATAAAGGAATCGAATTTGCATCATTACAAGATCTCCATATACGCGATCAACCCAAAGAGACAGGATCAACATTTCAGGAAAATTCATTATTGAAAGCCCGATGGTATAGTAATAAAAGCGGTTTTGCCACGATTGCCGATGACGGCGGTTTATGTATAGAAGTCCTTAATAACGAACCGGGTGTCCAATCGCACCGCTGGCCTGGATATGAGGCAACCGATGAGGAATTGATCGCTTATACTCTAAAGAGACTTGAAGAATATCCTTTATCCAAACGTACGGCATATCTACAGACCTGCATCACGTTCTTTGACCCAAAAACCAAAAAAATATTCTCGGAAACAGAAAAAATCGGCGGGTATATTGCTAAAAAACCAAGCGGTAAATCTAGTCATGGGTATCCATATCGTGCCTTATTTATAGTAAAAAAAATCAATAAATATTACGATGAGCTTACTCACAAGGAACACGAAACGATAAATCACCGGCTGAAAGCATTGAAAAGATTGGCAAAAAAGATTAGAATCTATCTATAATTAAATTTCTTTATATGCTGCCACTCGACTATATCCGGAACAATAAACAAATAGTTATTGACGCGGCAAAAAATAAGAACCGGGAAATTGAATTGGATAAATTATTGTCAGAAGATGAGAACCGCCGCTTGATCATAAAAAAAATCCAATCTCTTCGCGAGGAACGCAATATTCTCGCAAAAAAAACCGTGAACGATGAAATAATACAAAGAGGCAGAGAACTGAAAAAAGAGCTTAAAAACCTTGAGGAATCTTTACGTAAAACCGAAACCGTCATTGATACATTATTGTCATTTATACCCAATGTTCCGCTTGATGAGGTGCCGGTCGGTCCTGACGCAAACAGCAATAAGGAAATCAAAAAATGGGGAACTATACCGGAGTTTTCTTTTAAACCAAAATCCCATATAGAACTTGGGGTTGATTTGGATCTCATTGATCTCGAAAGAGGATCAAAAGTTTCGGGGTTCAGGGGGTATTTTCTTAAAAATGAGGCCGCACTTCTCCACCTTGCGCTTTTATTCTATGTCTATCAAAAGCTGATAAAAAAAGGATACACGCCTTTGATAGCTCCTGCAGTCGTAAAAGGTTTCACGCTGTTCGGATCCGGCCAGTTTCCATGGGGCGAACAGGACGTGTACAAACTGAATGACGAGGATGCGTATCTTGCAGGTACAGCAGAACAACCGGTAACCGCATATTATGCCGGAGAAATACTTTCCGAAAAGGATCTGCCCAGAAAATTCGTCGCGTTTTCCCCTTGTTTCAGAAAAGAAGCAGGCGCCTATGGCAAAGACACTAAGGGATTGTATCGATTACACGAGTTTTGGAAGATTGAGCAGGTTATTATCGGAAAAAACGATCTTGATGAAGCAATAGCAATCCATGAAGAACTGCAAAAAAATGCCGAGGAAATACTTCAGGATCTCAATCTGCCCTACCGTGTTCTTTTAATGTGTACCGGTGATATGGGAGAACCTCAGATGAAGAAATACGACACTGAAACGTGGATGCCTTCGCGCAATGCATACGGCGAAACCATGTCGAACTCCATAATGGGAGACTTCCAAACCAGAAGACTTCAGATTAAATACCGGACAAAAAATAACGAAACCAAATACTGTTTCTCGTTCAATAATACCGCTCTTGCTTCTCCACGAATCCTCATAGCAATACTGGAGAATTACCAACAAAAAGATGGCTCTATACGGATTCCTAATGTTCTTCAACCTCTCATGGGCGCAAAAGAGATAAGGAAATAATTCTATCGCTCATGATTGGGTGTTGGCGTAGGTGTAATGCTTGCTCCAAACAATCCTTCTGAACAGTTTGTGCTGTTTTCAGTACCTTTGATAAAATATTCTGTTCTTCCGAAATAACATTTTTTGGCAACAATATCATCGGGCTTGGCAAACCAATTATGCTCATTGGAATAATTTTCCAACAAATACGTCATCATTCTATTCCATATAGGAGCAGCGCCGGTAATACCAGATACTAGATAACGATTCATGGGTGTATTGTCGTTATTCCCAACCCAAACTGCAACGAGAAAATCCGGCGTATATCCGATTGTCCAGTTATCTTTTTCGTCATTGGTCGTTCCTGTCTTAACTGCGACCTGATAGCCTGGAATATTCAACGCCGAGTTCGGACCAAACTCCATCTGTCTGGCAAAATTGTCCGACAGGATATCGGAAATAATATAGGAAATTCCATCATCCAGTACTCTGATGCTGTATGGGGACAGTTCACGTATATCGCTTCCTGTCACATCCTGTATTTTCAAATAAGGAGTCAGTCCGACTTTATAGCCCGTATTGGCAAACACGCCAAATGCCGTAGCCATATCGACCATCTTGACTTCGGCACCACCTAATGTGATCGATAATCCGTAGCGGGAAGGATCATCTGTCCAGGTGGTGATACCCATTTTTGTCGCATGGTCGATGAAATCTTGAACACCGATCGCATTAAGTGTTTTTACCGCGGGTATGTTGAAGGAATTAGCCAATGCATATCGCAAAGGTACTTTGCCGTGGAACTTACCATCATAATTAACAGGCCTATACGATTCTGAACCGGGGATATTGAATACGACAGGTGAATCATCGAGAATTGTTGCCTCAGTAAACCCTTTCTGCAAAGCCAGCGAATACATAACAGGCTTTATAGAACTTCCGGGCTGACGCAACGCCGTGGTAACGTTAAAAGCACCGTACGGTTGGGAAAAATAATCCTTCGACCCGACCATTGCCAAAATCTCGCCTGTTTTTGGTCTGGTGATCAAGATTGCACCATTCGTCACATGCATATACAGTATTTTTGATAACTCCTCTTGTAAGATTTTTTCCGCTTCTTGCTGAATATTGAGATCTAAGGTCGTTGTTACACGTAATCCACCTTCTTCCACCGTTTTGATACCATAGAGATTTTCGAGTTCTGACTTCGTATAAAAGACAAAATGCGGAGCTTTTATCAAAGTCGTCGGTGGAATTGTGTGTATAGCTGTTTGTATTGCTTGCTCAAATTGACTATTTGATATATATCCCTGATCTTTCATTGCGGTCAAAACCTCATTTCTCCGTTGCAACGCAAGATTTGGATTAATTTGAGGGGAGTAAAGAGACGGAGCCTGCGGTAACCCTGCAAGTAATGCCGCTTCTTGGAGTGTCAAATCTTTCGCATCTTTTCCGAAGTACACTTTCGAAGCTTCTTCGATTCCATATGCCGAGCCTCCGTAGGCTACTTGATTCAGATACATTTCCAGTATTTGGTCTTTTGTGTAGAGTTGTTCTGTCCATAATGCCAATATGATTTCTTTTATTTTTCTCTGGATCGTCCGTTCGGGAGTCAATAGAGCGGTTTTAACCAGTTGTTGGGTAATCGTCGAACCTCCCTGGAGGTCCTTGTGTAAAAACGAATCCCTGACCGCCCTCAGGATTCCTGAAAAAATAGCTATGCCGTTATGTGTATAGAAATCCTTGTCTTCTATTGCAATTGTTGCTTGATATGCATAGGCAGGTAGATCTTTAAGATATATCGGCGTTCTGTTTTCTTCCCGATAGATCTCATACAAAAGTTTACCGTTGCGATCGTAAATATGCGTTGATAAAGAATAGTTTACTTTTCCTATGTCACTTGGCGTGGGAAGGCTTTTTGCGAAAACATACCCTTCATAAGACCCGACTATTATCAACGTTATCAATGAACCCAAAATAAAATATTTAGCCTTTATAAATATCATCCTCTTTGAAGGCTTTTTGATCTGCGGTAAATTAATCTGAGGCAATGATAATCGAGGCAGTTTTATATGAATCGGAATATGCGACTGCGGCAGTACCACTCTTAGCAATGAAAACGTAATTTTAGAGGACATTATGGCTTTCTTTTTTTGATAAGGCTTGGGTAGTTTTGTCCAGTGTTTCTTGGGTAATTGAATCCGGACATGTGTCACATACGATTTAAAATTGATAAAAAGCTGTTTTGAAGAAATAATCAAGGTAGCAAATATCCGCATCAATCGCAAAAGCATTCGAACAATATGAATTGGAATCACCGCTATAAAATAAGCTGCTTTCTGAGTAAGCGCACCAATTACAATAAAGAAGTTTATGATAATATAAATAGCTTTAAACAGCATGTTCGTCAGCCGTGAAATAGCTGACGGGAAAAGAACCTTTTGAGGCGGTTTCATCCTATAATTTTATCATATATTATAGGTTATTTCAATCACAGATTGCTTGGAAGCTGTGTGAGTTTCGCACGAACCACCAACCTTTTCCACCACGTTCCAGGAGGCACGCAGGTGATAAGCGTCAAATATGAGGCATCTGTGCGTTGATCAAGAACAGATACCTGATCAGGATTTACCACAACCATATCGTAGACCGCATACGTATATGTTATGCCGCCCACTGTTATATAGATATTGTCTCCTTTTTCCAACGATGGAAGAAAAGTGAAAATGGTTTTATAATCCTTGCTATTATAAAGTTGTGGCAATGTCGAATGACCGAAGATCACCACATTGCCGTATTCACCCGGCAATGACTGCGGCAGGTACTGGATGAGACTTTTAGCCAAATCGTCACCGCCTACTGTGACATGCGCGTTTTTAATGTTAAGTTTAGGGATCGATAGCGTATATTCTTTGATACTTAGATTCCGAGAAAGCGTGCCTTGAGGTTTTGTGGGAAACCATAAATCCGCCTGGGTAAAATCACGCAGGTTATTTGAGATGTTCGTAAAGCTACCAAGTACCGAGTTTGCCTGTTCAATGGCAGAAACTTGATTCAATTTCGGGACCGGTGTCGAAACGCTGTTCTGAATGAATAACCTTGAGTATATTTCGAATGAAACGATCGGATAAAACGACCAGAACAAAAAAATGGACCCTATGGTTAAGGAAACGTATGAAATATAGTTAACAGCACGGCGTTGGGGAGATTTATCTTCTTTTAAATACTGATACAATGCCATATTAAAGACTTGAAAGAATAACTTGGATATTTTTTTGGAAAAATGGAATGAATGCATTGCTTATCGGTAAAGGACTTGTTATACGCAGGTCAAAATTTACAGCGCCGAAATCGTTTTTTAGAATTGTTGCTGCACTATTTTTATCTTTTCCTTTAATCATTTGAATTATTTTGTCTTTTTGTACCTGTTTCAATGCTTTAGCGCTAATCTGGATCGTCATTGGTATGGTTCCGTCAGCACTCTGCTTTACCGAATTGAAATCATAATGTAGGTTCTGGGAGTCTACTGCGAACCCTGGTTGTAAACTCGTCTGCAGTTCATCCCGTATTCGTTGAACTAAATCGGATTTTCTTAAATAATAATAGACGTAATCAGCGGTTGCCTGAATACCCAATGTCTGGGCTTCTTCTCCGACTTCCTTAGACAATTTTGTATCACGTAAATTTACGTTAGACAACGGCGATAGAATAACTTCATCCGATGATTGATTCAACTGAGTGCTCAGCTGATTTTTAGCTTTTGTAACAACGGAGTTTTGTAAATCGGTTATATCCTGTTTTGATACGGTTGTCACTTGTTTTTTGGATCCGCCGGATAATGCGTTGGAATTAATTGCAAAATACGTGGATGAAGGCAGGTTATCGATGCTGAATCGTTGATTTTTATCAAGATTGGCGGCTGGACCTATATCAGTCGCAGTCATCGGGGCATCAGTCTTCCCCGGTAGCTTTGCTGAGCCGTCCGGAGTAAGAGATGAAGATGCTACAGTGACATCCGTATCAAGCGTAAATTGAATATTGTTGGCTGTGAGCGTTGTTCCTTTTGCAAATGTTTTTGACTGGTCGTCAAAACTATATACGGTCACCGTTCCTTTTGCTTTATCACCTATATCTTGTTTGCCCGTTACTTGCTTTGAGTCGCTATATGAGGCTGACGACGTCGCGACATACACGGTTATATCTCCGCCGTTCCCCTCTTCCTGCTGTCCAATTAACGTTATCTGCTTTTGCACCTGTTGCGAAGGTAAAAATACCGTTACCGTTGCCTTATGCAAGACATACTCATTCATGATTAATGCTGTAATGATTATGACAATACAAAATACAATCAATACATTCCGTATCATACCTGCCTTGAAAATGGTATGAAAGCTTGGTGTTTTAAATTTTGCCAAAATACCCCATATCGGCTTAAATACCGAATGTCCTGGCTTATTTCCCACAGGTTGGATCGGCTGTTTTTCGATCCCATTTTGTTTTTGCACTGCGGTTTTTTCTCGTACGGAATTGTCAGGAATCTCCTGTTGGTTTCCAATATCTTCTCCCAGTACAAATCCCATCACTTCTTTTTTCTCAGGTGCGTATATAACAATTTCATGCATGTTTTTCTCTATCTGCTCCTCAAATACTTTAATGAGTCCGTCAATAACTTCGTCTTCCTTCAGAATCTCTACTCTTGGTATCTGAATGAAATAATCCTCGCTCCAGTGATACGTCAAAATCTTTGTCGATTCGTCATCCAAATCCTTTGAATTGTAAAGAATAATCCGCGAAGGCATTATGACCTTCCCCTTTATCTCCTCAAAACACGTAAGAAAATCGTCTACGAGGTTTGCGGTTCTGGCAACTATTTTTGAAAAAACTGTTTTGCCGCCTTTGTATATAAGCATGCTTATTTCTGTTTTGTCGAGTTCCGTAACAATGGCTGTCAAAGGCATTTCTTCCTTCTTTTGAAAATACGACAATACTGCTTCCGAACATTCAATGTACCCGAGTGCATGCAGTTCAAGATTTTTGACTATTTCTTTGATTTTCTGCAAATACGGCTTTTTAATATCGTGCTTCTTTTCGTCAATGAAATGGGAGTACATGAAAAAAATAGTTTTATCAAGAGAAATATGCAATCGTTTCTCAAACTGAAAAAGAACATCGTCAATATCTTGAACAATATTTTCCCATCCATCGGAATATGTAATCCGCAGTTGGTCTTTAATAACCATTCTTCCGCTATTCAGGAATAAGACGAATGCGACACCTTCCGTTTCTTTTAAAAACAGTGCGAGATACACAGTATCTTTGGCCGGATCTTTTTTTGAAAAGAATGGTAATTTCATATTAATCATGGTGATGAAATCTGATATTTAGACAATACCTGAGCGACTCCTGATTTTGCAGTTTGCAACGCTTCCGAATACGAAACACCCTGTATGGTTGCGTTAATGGCATTCTGGATATATTGAATGATTTCATCATTGAGACCATTGTCGTATGTTCTGCTCACCAAGGGTAACGACCGCATGTTGTCTGCCTGCTTGATTACGGCTCCTAAATATTCATTTTGCGCCAAAAGCGGCGCGAGATCAACCCGAGAATACGGTTCACCGAATAGACGTACTTTCGATTCCTGTTCATATAATTTCGTTAAGTTGTCTTTTTGCACCAAATACTTCAAAAACTTCCATGCCTCGAGCTGGTTTTTACTATAACGCGATACTCCTTCAACCCAATAATTTGCCAATGTTATGGGTGTTGTACCCGGAACCGTTGGGACAGGGACAACTTTTACGCCAATGTCAGGATTTGCCGCTTTAATGTTAAGCACAACCCACGACGGCGCAATGATCATGGCGACTTTTTCCTGAATAAACGCGTTTAACGAATCAGGCATATTGTCGTTCCAGAAAGCTTGCGGATCTTCTGCGAACTTCCGATAGCTTTGAAGTGCACCAACTGCCTCCTGTTGATCCAGATTTTGCAAACTTCCGCCGTTTTGTAAAAGCATCAAACCGAAAATATCGGAAAAATACTCTACATTTGATGTTGTACCTAAAGCGATTCCTGCAGTTATCAATGTACCTGTCTGGTCTTTCACCGTAAGTTTGGTGACGTCACTGATCAATTCATCCCAGGTTGCCGGTGCGGTCTGTATACCTGCTTTTTTAAACAAATTATCATTATAAATCAAAACGAGCCCATCTATCTCTAACGGAATCCCGTAATAATACGACCCAACCTTCAAATCGTTTTGCTGCACCTTATAGAATGTTTTTTCGAAATCTGCGTTTGTCATGATACTGTCTGGAATAGCCGTAACCACGTCTTTTATCTCCGGAAGCCAGGTGTTATTGAATCTGAAAATGTCCGGTCCTTGTCCGTTTTTACTGCGTGCAAGCAGTTTTTCCCTATAATCCTGGGGAGCTATACGCTGATACGTAATGCTTACGTTTGGATTCTGCTTTTCGTATTGTTGGATTAAAGGATCGAAAATACTCTTATCTTCCCATAAACCCCAGTAGTTCAATGTAACCGCTGAGGTGCCTTTTTTCCCGCCGCCAAAAAACATGACGAAAATCGCAAGAAAAATAACGAATGTCACGATGCCTGCTATTATAAAAATAAACTTGTTTTTCCCTTCTTCATAAACCATGGGTGGAGTATCCGATGGAATTTGTTGGTCTGATGGCGAAACTATTTCCGGAGAAGGCGCGGTCACATCAGGAGCAATCTCTTCAGGCTGTAAATTGGATTCAGGTTCTGCGGCAGGTTGTTGATTTTCGGGAACTGTTTCGAATATTGTTTGAGGCTCTTCAGGTTGAGCAGCGTTCGGATTTTGAGGCGTGCCCTGTTCCGTTTGATTTTTCTTGCTATTTTCTTTATTATCATCCATAGTATTTATGATAGCAAAAAAAAGAAGAAAACTCATTCGTGTAAGCTTGATGATACTATCTACTGTTTTTTTTGCAATTGCCTTGCTCATTGGCATTGTCGGCTACGGCTTTATGAAAGAGAATTCGCGCTTTCAGAACCTTACGTATCCGAACGTATATATAAATAATATTCCAGTGGGTTCTTTGTCAAAATCGGGCATTGAACAAATATTTGAACAAAAGAACAAGATTCTTTCTTCGATTTTGTTCACTATTATTTACCAAAACACGCCTGTTGCCACTTTTTCAGGCTCCCAAATCAGTGTTTTGTATGATGCCAAAGGCATTGCGGATAGAGCCTATTTAATCGGAAGATCGACTGATTTTTTTTCGCGCTGGTACCAGAAAGTCGCAACCATCTATCGCCTCCAAAATTTTAATCTCAATGTAAATGTTGATTACGACAATTCAGCGCTCAATGATTTTATTACTTATAGCGAAGACAAATATAACAAACCGGCCAAAAACGCGCTATTCCAGTTTAAGAATGGTAAAGTCGTCACATTCAGACCGGATGAAAAAGGCCTGGAGATTCAAACGCCGAAATTGATTCAAGATTTCGATACCGCCGTATACTCACTTGTACAAAAACCGGAAAACAAACAAATTACGCTTACGGACAAAACTATAGATCCGGAAATTACGTTGGCACGGTCCAACTCATATGGTATCGAGCAGTTGATTTCCGAAGGTGATTCCACATTTTACGATTCTATTCCGGGGCGTATCCATAACATTATTCTCGCGTCTTCAAAATTTAACGGCATACTCATTCCAAAAGGAGAAACTCTTTCATTCAATAACACGGTCGGAGATATCTCCAGTCTAACCGGTTATCAACAGGCATATATAATAAAAGACGGTAAAACAGTCTTGGGTGACGGCGGTGGAGTATGCCAGGTTTCAACTACGTTATTCAGAGCTGCTCTGAACGCGGGTTTACCTATCGTAGAACGTTATGCTCATGCGTATCGCGTCGGATATTACGAACAGGATTCTAAACCCGGATTCGACGCAACAGTTTTCGCTCCTTACGTAGATCTGAAAATCAAGAACGATACACAGGCGGCGATTTTGGTCCAAACCGAAGTTGACGAAAACAATATGAGCTTAAAATTCAAGTTTTATGGGAAAAAAGACAACAGGCAAATCGATATTTCACCGGTAACAGTGTATGATATACAACCTCCTCCGCCTCCTCTTTATCAAGACGATCCAACCATGAAACGGGGTCAAGTAAAACAGACAGATTTTTCGGCTTGGGGATCAAAAGTGTATTTTTATTATACGGTAACTAAGCAGGGACAATCTCCGGTTAAAACCAGGTTTTTCTCTGCATATCAACCTTGGCAAGCTGTATATCTGCGGGGAACCGCGGATTGATTCATCTGAACCACGCGGCTCTCCCAAGTTTGTAATGAAGATCTTTGTTTTTTCTTTCCCCGATGATTTTTGCGGGTACACCAGCTGCAATTGCGTATGGCGGAATATCCTTTGTGACAACTGCTCCTGCGGCTATAATCGCTCCTTTGCCAATGGTTATGCCGGGTAAAATTATTGCTCGTGGACCGATAAACACATAATCTTCAATATGCACCGACTCTTTGACTACACTTTCCACAGCGCTAAAATGTTCGGCGTTCACGTTGTGTTCGCTATTGTAAATCATCACTTCCGAAGCAATATCCACGTGGTTTCCGATACTCAGTTTAGCTCTTCCGTCAAGAACCACCCCCTCACCGATAATACTATCGTCTCCGATAGATACTTGTGGAGGATTATAAAAACGTGCCCCCATATGTATAGCAGACGCTTTGCCTATCCTCATGCCAGCCAATCGGTAAAAAAATCTGCGTACATGATGAAACGGTACACGACCGACAAGGTGAAGAATATAAACTATGAACTCAAGGTAAATTGTTTTTATGCGATATATAAGTTTGTCCACCAGCGTCTTCCCTGACAGACCCTCTCCTTTTTTATCAGTAATGGGTAATTTCATAGATACGGGTTATAGTATACTAAAAAATCGACTGTTCTTCCCAGTTTTCATTAATAAAGCGCGATGCTACAGCATTATTCCTTCTTCCGAATATAAACCTGCGTCGCGCATGGGTAATGAACAGTTTTTTTTTCGCACGCGTAATACCAACGTAGAACAACCGCCGCTCCTCTTCTAATTCATCAATGGTATCAATGGAGCGTGCATGCGGCAGTATGCCTTCTTCAACCCCTATAACAAATACATAGGAAAACTCCAGCCCTTTTGCCTGATGAAGAGTCATCAATCTGACTCTATTATCACGTTCTTGCCCAGAGCTGCGCCGATGATTCTTTTCGTCTGCAGAGTACTCTGATTCAACCAGAGCTACCTGTTCCAAAAAATCCAGGAGATTCGGATGGGACACGGCTACAGACTTCAGTTCTTTAATATTCTCTAACCTGTCATAATCCTCTTCGTTATCGGGATTATAAAGCTTTAAATATCCCGTTTCTTGAAACACATCTTCCATAAAATCACTGGTGTTTTTTTCATTTATTGGATTATTCAGGCTGTCCAGATATCGTTGAAACTGCTCCGTCCTCTTCTTACCGATTTTTTTTACCCGTTCTCTTGAAATTTCATCATCTTGATGGACAATCAAACGCAAATAAGACAAGATGTCTTTTATTTCTTTTCTTTCGTAAAAACGTGTTCCGCCGATGAGGACATACGGGATTCCGTAATGGAGAAAACCTTCTTCAATAATACGGGATTGAGCATTCGTGCGGTATAAAACGCTTATCGAGCTATATGGAGATTTTTTCACCAGCTGTTTGATCGTGTCTGCGATATAAATAGCCTCATATTCTTCATTATCCGCCTCGTACAGTTCGACTTCTTCACCTTTCTTGTTCTTGGTATATAGTTGCAGGATCGGGTGCGTTTGATTCTTTGAGATCACACTATAGGCAAAATCCAGAATATTTTGCGTAGAACGGTAATTTTGTTCGAGATGAAATATTTTTGCATCCGGATAATCTTCCTGGAATTTTTCCAGGTTCTTGATATCTGCCCCCCGCCACGAATAGATACTTTGGGAAAAATCTCCTACAGCGGTAATATTTTTGTATTTCTCTGTCAATAGCCTCGTCAGACTGTACTGCGAGTAATTGGTATCCTGGAATTCGTCCACTAACACGTATCTATATCTTTCCTGGTATTCAAAGAGAATATTCTCATTCCTTATCAATAATTGCACGGTCATCATAATAAGATCGTCAAAATCAACCGCATGGTTTTTTTTGAGTTTTTTTTGATATAAATCATAGATTTTCGCTATAAGAATCGCATTATGGTCTGTAAATAAATTCGCATACTGTGTTGGCGTGATGAGTTGGTTTTTTGCCGATGAAATTCTGTTAAGAAAATATGAAGGAGTGAATCGGTCTACCGATTGATCTTTCAGTACGGTTTTTATCGCCTGCTGCTGGTCATCTCCATCATAAATGGTAAAATTATGATCTATGCCTATTGCCGGTCCACATCTGCGCAGGATTCGTGCGCATAGAGCATGAAACGTTCCCACAAATCCAAGACTGCGCAGAATGCGCTCTTTCATTTCATTCGCTGCTTTATTGGTAAAGGTAATCATGACTATCTCACCAGGCTCAATGCCTTTTTCCTCAATCAAATACCGTACTTTTGATACCAATACTCTTGTCTTGCCGCTTCCCGCCCCTGCGATAATAATGGAAGGCCCGTTTGTATGCAATATTGCCGATTTCTGTTGGTTATTGAGCTCATTGAAAATATCTTTATTCATAAGCTATAATTAAATCATAAATCACAAATGAAATATATTATTGCGAATTGGAAGGCAAATAAGGATCTCGATCAGACAAAAACATGGGTGTCTGCATTTTTAAATCTGCTGCAAAGTAACAAGGATACGCAACGGGGATTGGAAAACAACCGTATCTCAATTATCATTTGTCCGCCATATCCCTTTATTTACCCGTTGAAAGAACTCTTCAAGAATTACGTGAACATTGAAATCGGCAGCCAGAATGTTTCGCGATACGATGACGGCACCTATACCGGTGAAGTCACCGCGCATAATTTAAGCTCACTTGTCAAATATGCCATAGTCGGACATAGTGAGAGGACGAAATATTTTCATGAAACCGTTGAAGATAGCCTGATTAAACTTCAAAAAGTAAAACAATACGGAATCGTACCGATTTATTGCGTTCCAAAATTCCTTGAATCATATCCTTCTGATCCGACATTACTTTGTTATGAACCTCCAAATGCCATAAGCAATGGGGATGGAAGAGGAAATAACGTATCTCCGGCTGATATTTATGCAATCAGGGTAAAGATGAACCTGTCGGATCCGGTCAAATTCATATATGGAGGATCTGTAAATAAAGATAATGTTAAAGGCTATCTTAAATACCCCGATATTGATGGAGTACTATTAGGTGGAGCTTCATTGGAGCCCGAGCATCTTTTTTCGATCGTAAGTATCGCCGTCTCCGTTCACGATAAATAAAAAGATTCTATCCTCTCCCTCTCAAGAGTTAAAACAGTAAGGAAAGAAATATAGTTACTCCGGCAACACCAAACAGAATAATCGAACTAGTAACCGCTCCTGCCCGGGGCAGTGTTGCAACGGTTGGGCGCGGTGTAGAAGATGCTACGGGAATAACTGTCCCCGTTACGGTTTGGTACGCCAAAATCGTTTCTGTAGGCGTTGGTGTTGACGAGTCGGTCTGCGTTGAAGTTTGTGTCGGCACATTGGTTTCAACAGACGTAGGAGTTACCGTGGGAGAATTTGCTTTATTGCTGCTAAAGGTATCTATGGCTCCTGTCCGTCCTGATTGTGCGGTATTCAACGCAATTACCTTAGTATAATCTATGCTTTGTGCTTTAGTGGTACGGGGAGCGATTGGCGCAGTAGTACTTTGAGGTGAATTGGTCAATACCGAGCCTATGTAAAAAATCGCTCCCATAAGACCGACTGTCATAATGAGAAGCAACACTGTAATTGTTTTTGACGTGTTTATGTTTTTCATATTAATCTCCTAACCAACCGTCGCTACGCGAATGAAGCTCGGCGTCTACTCGTAGGGACGCTGGGCCTGTCGCAATAGTGTATGACCTGTAATAAACTCCATATTGTTTATTGAAGTTTAAGGTAATATCGTTTTGACTCCACGCTGTATTATTGACGCGGATCCGAGCGCTGTCAATATCGGTATTGGGAATTGTTTCTATACCCAAATAGACGCTTTCTGCAGGTTTAAGGCTCGATAGATCATTATCGGACAACTCTTTCCAATCCTGGCTATAAATTTTTATTCCTTTTGATGCGACATAGGTAATTATAGGCGTTGGAACTACAACGTGATTTTGATTTGTCTGTGCATTGGAACGCAAAATGCCAATGAGAAAAATTATTGCAAACACAATCAGCAATACCATGCCTATGATTATCGGAATAAACGAAACATGTTTATACGAAAGGGTCTTCCTGGTGATAATGGAGTTTTTTTGCTTCGTGTTCATCAATGGGGTCGCTTTGAAATCAGGAACAGTAACCGCTTTTTTGTTCTTTTTTGACTCCTTAATCAAGAGGTATATTTGGTATCCTACAAAACCAAAGGTTATAAGAAAAGCTATAAGACTGATTTTATTTAGAGATAATAAAAGTCCGATAAAATTCATATAATATTATGGTAGCGAACCGTGCGTCAAAATACAAGTAAGAGACCCAAACCCATGATGATTAAAGAACTTCCTCCAATAATGGGAGCAATGTCTGTTGATCCTGACACCGGCGGTTTTGGAGTAGGCGTAGTATACGCAGCATAGGTAGGAATCGCTGCGGGTGTGGCCTGCGCCGTAGGCGTCAATGTAGATTCCGGCGTCGCGATACCCAAAACCTGTTCGCCATTTTTTGCAATGATAAAATTACGCTGTATGAGAACGCTGTTGCCTTGCAGGTTTTTTGTTGTCGCGATGAGTGAATGTCCACCGGGTGTCAAATCCATTGGCAACGTCACTCTCCATATGCCACTTGAATCCGCTGTTGTTTTCGATGCGGTATTCACCTGGCCTTGGATGGTTACATCAACCTCTGTATTTGGCAGTGCGATACCTTTAATCAATGGTCGATACCCGGGTATGAGTGCATTTTCTTGCGGATATATCACATCTATTTGTTTGGATTCTGATGGAGAAGCCTGTGTTTCAGCACCCAATACCTTCGGTTCTTGGGTAAAATCCATATTATTTCCAACAATGATTGTCTGCGGCAACGGTGATAATTTTGAAACAGGCGCCTTGACTATGGTGTCGGTATTTCCACTCAATATATCTATTGTTGCTACCTCGCTCGACGATACGGTTCGGGGAGACATTGTTTGGGTATCATACACGCTGTTTAAAGGTATTAACCATTCGCCGGTATCCTTACTCAAGGCAGATAACACATATGCATTATTGAGACGTAAAAGAACAACTGCATTATTGAGCGGCATATCGTTAGGCATGATAATTTTCCCATATGCAGGTTGCTGATTTCCGGTTGTTGTACTGGAATCAGGAGTCTTGAAGGAAAAGGCTGATCCGTCGTTTTGGGTAATTAATGCGCCATTGTTTACCATTTTAAAATAATATTCTTGGTTTTGATTCAAATCGCGTAATGTTACATAGTGATTGATATATGAATTTTTCTGGGACTGCAGATCACGCTCATCCAAGGCAATTTGATTGATATTTTGGGCTGAATTACCATATATGATCCACCCTTTACTTGCATCGTTCGTCTGCCAGACAATCGTTGTCTGGTTCGGAAGAGTGTTTGTAATCTCTATCTTGACAAGGATTTTTTTTTCAGCTTTGGAAGGGACAGAATTTTTTGAAAACAAACGAACAAAAAAAATAAGAATAAAACATACGATGACTATGCCGACTACCGTGGGGAATTTTTTTTGCCTCCCGAAATATATTTCTGAGTACACCATTAATTAGATCTTTTTTTTAATGTTTCTAACACGCCGGTATTGATCGTATAGGTTTTTAATACAGGCAACTGCACCTGAACTTTAATTTTTTCTGTCGTTGCTGCGTGATAAACGTCTGCAATGAGCCATGCTATTACCGTACAAAAAATACCGATCGATAGTAACAACAGGTCTTTTTTATTCATAGTTCAGTACATAACTTATAGATAATAGGCTTGTATCTGCATGTTAATCTTCAACTGCGCACTTCCCGTCGATTGGTTGACCTGCGGCTGGCTTATGGTCATCGTTTGGATTGTTTTAAGTCTTCGCTGATTACTTAAATCGGTTATGAATTTTATGAGATTATCAAAACTTGACTGCCCCTCCAAAGTAATGCTCAGTGTTTGAAGGTTCTTGTTTTTTGTGTCAAGAAGGTTCACTTCACCAATATTCTCATTCGTAATATTAAAGGAATTATTATCGGCAGATTTCTTAATATCGTCTATCACCTTATTAACCTGCGGGTGTGTTGATATTGCCTCTTCCAGCAATGGAAATTCATCCCGGTATGCCTCCATGGTCGATTGGACATTGGCAATATTCATGATGTGGCCTTCATAAACCTTATCGATCGCTTCAAGATCAGTCTCTTCTTTTTTCAAACCTGTTGCCGTTGTTAAGGCGGGTTTTATCGCAAATAATATAAACATGGAAAAAATAAGGAAAAACATTATCGTAAAAGTATAATCTGTTGTTTTCTGCGTGAATATTTTTTTGGTCAATTTCGATATATCCATGGTTAACCCTTAAAATGTATTAAATTAAGCTGAAACGTATAGCCTGTGGCCGTTTTTTTTAATGACGGGAAATTGACTTCACCGAATTTTTTATCCTGTTTTAATAACATATAGAACGACTGAAGGTCATGCGGGTTAATCGAATTCCCGGTAGCGGTTATTGAGTCGTTAGTAAATTCCATGTGCGTCAGGGTAATCGACGCAGGAAATTGTGACAGGAAATATTGAATCATCTTATTAAAACCGTCTTGCTCATTAAATATTTTTTGCGCTTCGTTACTTCGCTGATCTATGGTTTCCGCCTGTTGCAGTAAAGGAACAACTACCTGCACGATCTCTTTTTTCTGATCGACGGATTCTTTTAAATCCACGATGTGTTGATCTATTTGAAACCTATAAAAAAAAACGCCGATCACAACCAATTGGGTTATGATTATGATGTATCTAAGATAATTGAGAAAAAAATATACTACCCTCTCTGTAAAGGGGGCCTCCGTTCCGGACATCAAGTTGATCGAATACTTCATTTGGAAGCTGTATGTTTTTCCGGTTTCGTTTTTTCCGGTTTTTTCGCTAATTTGCTAATCCGTGATTTCAATCGTCTGCCTTTATTTTTTTGAATAACATGCTTTTTTACCGCTTTATCAATAGCTGAATAAGCCTTACTCAACAAATCTTTCAAATTGCCGCCTTTTTTGAGCTTTTTTATTGCACCTTTGTAGGATCTGATATACCGGGCATTTTGTGCAGTCCTTTTCTTATCTTTCCTTACTTTTTTTATTGCTGATTTTATAATCGGCATTGTATAATACACCTCCTTCAAAAATATAATTATGTATAATCGCTATTCTATTGTGCAAACGGAAACTCTTTTTCGAATATCTGTTCGCCATATGATCCGCTAAACTTCAGTTGCACTTTCATACCCCCTACCACAGTATCATAGATACATTTTCCTGACGAACACGTTCCTACATCGAAGGTTTTACTCCAATTCCTTTCACCCGGGTCCACAGTCAGCACGCTATAAATACCTGGCGATTCTCTATTGGACGCATTATATGAAATCTCATATTCGATTGTTTGGGTTCCGTCAGGAATACCGCCGATGGAGAGCTCTACTTGTTTACCGGTATTTTGGGCTTTCAAATCAACCTGTACTGAAGGATTCACCGTCGGGATTACCGCCTGAGTAGGTAGAGTTGACGATTGGTGCGTTGATATGGTTCGCGGCTTCCTTATGCGCCACACTCCTATAACTATTATTGCTAAAACCACTATTCCAATTCCCATTCCTATTCCTATTATTTGTTTTTTTTGCATTTTCATATGAACAATTAAAATTA
>CAZBEJ010000004.1:0-10456 GCA_964490915.1 uncultured Gammaproteobacteria bacterium | reverse complement strand
ATTCCTATTCCTATTATTTGTTTTTTTTGCATTTTCATATGAACAATTAAAATTATAACTTGGATTTTATATATTTTTCCAAAGCATCTTTATGTACTCTTTGTTGCTCCATAGAATCCCGCTCACGAACAGTCACTGTATTATCTTCTATGGTCTGATAATCAATTGTAACACAAAATGGGGTACCGATTTCATCCTGTCTGCGGTACATTTTTCCTATATTGCCTGAGTCGTCAAATTCGCTTACAAATTGCGGTTTCAAGCCTGCATAGATTTCCTGCGCATAGCGTAGCAGCGTTTCATCCTTTTGTAATGGAAATACGGCTATTTTGATCGGCGCGATCTTTGGATCCAACCGTAAATATACGCGCGTTTTACCGTTTATCGTATCTTCGCGATATGCGTTAACGATCATCGTCGTTGTCAAACGGGAGAGTCCGAAAGTAGGTTCTATGACATGGGGAACATATTTTTCATTGGTCTTAGGATCTTTATATTGGAGATCCGCACCCGAATGTTTCATATGGTTGGTAAGATCAAAATCCGTACGGTATGCCAATCCCCACATTTCTTTCCAACCAAAAGGATATTCATACTCGATGTCCATGGTCTTTTTCGAGTAATGCGATCGTTCAAAAGATTCGTGCTCCCTCCATCTGAGTTTTTTTTCCTCTAGCCCTAATGTAAGGGCCCATTTCCACATATCTTTTTTCCAATACTCATACGTTTTTTCCCATGCATCCTGCTTGATGAAATATTCAAACTCCATGAGATCGAACTCAAGCGTCCTGAAAGTGGACTGACCCATGGTTATTTCGTTCCTGAACGCCTTTCCCTGTTGTGCAATGCCAAACGGTATGCGTACCCTCATGGTATCCAGCACATTCTTGAAATTGAGAAAAATTCCCTGCGCAAGCTCTCCGCGCAAATAAGCAAGGGACTTCGCATCCTCTACGATGCCTATATGCGTCTCGAATAGTAAATTAAACTTACGCACATCGGTAAAATCAGACCTGCCGCATCGCGGGCATTTCAGTTTATATTCTTTGATTATTTTCGTCAACTCTTCCATGGCTAACCCTTCGACTTTTTTTTCAGGAAACGCATTTTCTATCAAGTGATCTGCACGCGTCCGGTACTTGCAGTTTAAACAGTCCACCAGTGCATCATTAAAGCCTTTGACGTGTCCCGAAGCTTCCCAGACTCGGGGACTCAGAATCGTAGATGCATCAACGCCGACCATATCATCTCGATCTAGCACAAAATGCTTCCACCACGCATCACGAAGATTATTCTTAAGCAACGTGCCATAATGCCCGAAATCCCAGGTATTTGCCAAGCCTCCATAAATCTCAGATGATGGGTAAAAAAATCCCCTTCTTTTTGCCAGAGCAACGATTTTATCCATATTTGTGTCCATAATCTGATTATAACTGAAAAACTGTTCACACAGCTTGAATTTTAAACTGTAAAGGACGACCAATACTCCGGAAGATTACTTAACAAACTCAGGAATCCTTTCATGAACAAGATCCTCAACGGTTGTTATTATCTGTTCCGGTGACAGCTGATCCTTGCTGTAACCGAGCTTCATGAGAATCTTATTTGCAAACTCATTGAGAATCTTTCTACAATCTCCCGTTTCTTTTGCCAATCGGATTTCAAAGGTTTTAACCGTATCATAGATTTCGATTTCGGATTGATTTTCAGGCAGCAGACGTTCAATCATAAAAAACAGAAAATACAGGGTGCGCAGCTTCTCCTGATTGTTTTTAATGGTGGTAAAACCGCTGATTAAATTGGTATTTTCGACATAAAATAGCGTATTATGTTCGCGAACCATTGCGTTTATTAAATTCCCTGTCTGTAAATGAGGCAATCGCCTGCTCGTAATTTTTTTTATTCCTTTTGCATAACACCGTATTTTCCCGTATTGTTGTGTAAAAAATACATAGATCGCATCTTTTGACGCTAAATTATACCTACGCAGTACAATTGCTTCTGCTTTCAGCGTCCGATTCATATAGAAGTTTTATTTAATGATCTTATCTGTATCAAGGGTTCCGTTATAGATTGTTTTGCCGTTGAGTTCAACCTGTAAGGCCTGATTGTCTGTTCCTGCTTGTTTTTGCACCATGAGAGAATAGTTGTTGCCGGATATTGAGCTTGGTAATGTATATTTTACGTCAATCTGTGCGCGTCCCTGTGTCGGAACTTCCAAATATCCCTCGAAAACCGTTTTTCCCAAGCTATCATAGGTATTTACTTTTTTCAAAGATCCTTGGAAACTCACCAGTTGTGAACCGAGCGGCGTATATACGCGCACCCAGTTCCTTAAGGTCGCATTCAAACACAGTCCTCCAGTAGACAGGCTGCAGTCAGAATGAGGGTAAGGATTCTTATAGTCAACGATTACTTCACGGGAAATTTTGCCGTTATCATTGGTATTGGTCTTGGAGTCCATGGATATGGTCACGAACAGGTTTGATTTTGCTCCTGCGAAATTAACATTGGTAACATCCAAATAATCGCCTTTATACGTGTTGATCGTTCCGCCGAAATTAATACTCTTGACGCTTGCCTCCAGATTTGGATCAACCAAATACACCTGAATGTGTTTTTCCTGCAGATTCTGGAACATGTCCTGCGCCAAAGTGCCCCAGTATTTCGATGGTGAAAATCCGATAGCTTTGTAGAATAACGCATACATCAATTCGCCCAAAATCCCTTTTCTGTTTGTGCGGAAATAAGGAACCGGCCTGTCGATCATATTAAACAACTGGTATAATACCTGGGCGCAGTTACATCTTTGATCCTTTTGAGCGGAAAAACGTATTCCGTCAGCCTCCGTATCCCCGAATATGGTTAACATGTCAACCAACACCTTGGAATCAATAGTGATTACGCCGTCGTACGTCACTCGTGAACTGCTTTTTTTGTACAAACTATTGAATAGATCTAGGGAAGTGGGCAAATCAGGTGACAAATTACTATCCCTGATATAAAACTTATAGACACCCTTATGGTAGGTTAAAATTTCTGGCGGCGCATCAGGATGAATCGCAATAGAATCGTCAAGGCTGTAAATATCTGCTGATTCTTTTATCTGTATTTTTCCTTTATTGACGTTGAATATCCCGTATGCGGTCAAAAACCCTCCGGTTGCGCGAAGCTCCTTATCATCCTGGAAAAGCACCAGGTAGGTTTTTTCCTTATTTTTTCCCAGCATGTCAGGTAACTGTTTCAATAAAGGTTTCGCGTCGACAAATAACGAAGCCAATCCGGTAAACTGTTCTTTTGCGTTCTGTATCTGAGATTGGACCGCTATTTTCCCTAGATATTTTGGATACCTATTCGGATCTATTTTCTGGATCCGTTTGTCAGCTTGGTCTATATCAGCTGAAATCGAATCAACATTTGTCAAGACTTTATCAAGAGTCAAAACCGCGGTTTGCAAACGGTCTTGAGCTGACTGCTCCACGAATGAGGCCTGGCCTTTTTTGAATCCGATAAGATCCGCATATGGTGTAATCGCTTTTACAGCTTCTTGTCCCGCGCTGATTATATACCTTCCTGCCTCAACGCCGTTTTTAAAGTCGGATACATAAGGAATAAATGACATCCAGTAAACCTGTTTTGAGGCATTTTCAAAATCAGTATACTGCTGTGAAAACGTAGTAAGTTCTTTGTTGAGTAAATCTATATCATTTTTTTTGAAATCCGCTTTAATCTGCTTTGCTGATGCAACCAAAACCATTGCTTTTGCTTTTATCTGAGTATATGGCCCGTAGACGAAGATAAAGGCAAAGATTAATATGATTAGAATTAATCCGCCGACAATTAAGAGTATTTTTTTCATAACTATACATTATACATTAAAAAAAATTAGGGAAACTGATTTTTATCAAATTGCTCCTTTTCCGTTAATCATGACTATGGGTGTCTTCAGAGCAATTTTCAAATCCTTCCATAAAGACATATTATCCACATATTTTGCATCGATTGCAATACGTTTATCGAAATGTATTTCCGACCTGCCGGATACCTGCCATAATCCCGTTATACCGGGTTTTACCGAGAGTACTTTTTTTACCAAAGCTTTCGTATGCGGATATTTATTCTGCTGATTCTCCAGTTCGTCGGGATAGTATGCGCGAGGACCAACCAAACTCATTTCGCCTTTAAAAACATTGAGTAGTTGTGGTATTTCGTCAATTGAATGTTTGCGAATGAATCTGCCTACTTTGGTGACGCGCGGATCTTTCTTTAATTTGTAGCTTCCTTTTTTGTATTCCTTGAAGAGCGTCTTAAAACGGGGATCCGTCCTTAACAAGTAATGCGCATTGATGATCATTGAACGGAATTTGTACATTTTAAACTTCTTTCCATCCTCACCTATTCTTTCCGGTACATCGGCAAGAACCGGACCTGAAGAATCGAGCTTTATAAGAATTGCCGCGGGAATATAAACCGGAGCAAATATAATCAGCAATACGACTGACGCTACTATATCCATCATTCGCTTCGTCTTATGTTTGTATATATCTCCTCTTAGGAACGAAAATACTGATATGTTGGATGTCATTGTTTGGCTATATTGTATACCGACTGTAGCTCAATTTGCAACCATGTATAAGCAAATGGAGCGTACGAACCGTTATACTTATTGCAATTTCATTGCACATCGGTACACCAAATAACAGGAAAGCTCCGCATCAGGTAAATTTTTCATGTTCAGTTCCTTTGAAACCTTCGACGATTTTTTTTATTTTAGAAACGGAGGATTTTTTGGCGATCAATAATACGTCGCTTGTGTTGACTATGAGCAATCCATCCAGATCCACTCCCATAATCATCTTGTGACTGTCATAATTATAGGCCAGATTATCTTTTGAATCGCGCAGCAACACGTTACCTTTGGTAATATTATCCTCACTTCTGGATTCCAATGCCTCTTTTAATGCCTCCCATGCACCGACGTCACTCCATCCAATGTCTTCGATTACCACGTAGGCGAAATCCTTATCTAGCTGCTCAAGAACAGCATTATCAAAATTAATTTCCGGCATTCCTTGATACTGCTTTCTAAAAATTTCCTTAAAGTTTTCTTCTTTTGCCGCCTTGAGAATTGTATCCACCAATTTGTATATGTGCGGGTTAAAACGTTTATACAATGAGTAGATAAATCGGGGTGTGGAAACAAAATATCCAAGATTCCAGCAATACCGGTTATCGGAAAAATATTTATCTGCAATATCCTTACTGGGTTTATATTGTAAACCTTCAAATTTATGAAATTTCACTTTATTTTTGGACATCGCGATACCGGATGTTTCGATCCAACCCAGATTCTCTGATGCGAAACGAGGTTTTTGGCCAATAAAGACGATCCTATTTACTTCCTTCTCTACTACTTTTCCTGCAGCAAGAATGATTTTTTTGAAGAGCTCTTTGTGCCGAACGAGATGATCACTCCATAAAATAACCACTGGTTCGTGAGGAAATTTTTGAGCAAGATAACCCATGACATAAGCTACTGCAGGACCTACGTCTTTCTTTTCCGGCTCTCCGATGACATTTTCCCGGGGAATAATAGGCAGCTGTTCAGAAACAATGCCGGTATACTGATTTCCGGTCGAGATATAGACATCTTCGGGTTTAAATTCAGGAAATAAGCGTTCGACCGCAAGCTGCAGTGTTGATTGGTCGCCGATTATTTTTTCAAATTGTTTAGGAGATTTTTTACGTGACAAAGGCCATAATCGTGTTCCGACCCCGCCTGCAAATATTACTGCCTTCATAAATACATATCAAATGTTAAATCACAAATATCAAATCAAACTTAAAAAAGCAAATAATAGTTGATATTGATTTGTGGATTTGTTATTTGTAATTTGTTATTACGCTTTGGAATATTTCAAAAAACTTTTCTTTATTAAATCTCTCTACATTTTTCATACCCCATATTCGTATACTATTCTTTAGATTGTATGATATCGTATGAAAATCTTCAACAGCTCTTGTGAGAGAATCACGGGTCTGCTTCTCAAAAAAAATACCTGTTTTTCCATGAATGATTGTTTCTTTTGCTCCACCCAGCGCGTATGCAATAACTGGACAACCAAACAATTGAGCTTCAACTGACACATAGCCAAAATCTTCTTCTTGAGGCATGATAAGCGCCTGAGCATGGGAATAGATCAAAGCAAGCTCATCGTCAGATACATAGGGTATAAACAGAATGTTGCTTTTGGCGATTTGTTTCAACTCTTTTTCTTGCGTACCCGTTCCGACAACAACCAGTGTTTCCCCTAACCGATTAAATACTTCAATTGCCAAATCGATTTTTTTATACCGCTCGAGTCGGGAAACTATCAAATAATAGTTAGTGTTCGGTATTTTGAATCTAGGATTTATTTGGGATTTGGAGTTTAGAATTGCGGTTTTGATTTTTTTCCAGTAGTCAATATCGAAAGGTGGATAGAGCAATTCCGATTCCCGATGATAGTACTTCCGGCAACGCTCCTGGACGTTTTTTGATATGGAATATATTATATCTGCGCGCTGCGCTGATACAAAATCCCAATTTTCCAAATACTTAAGATATGGTTTCAGTATTTTTTTAGGAAATATATTTGGCCTGTATCCTTCCGCATGACTCCACAGATACCTAGTAGGCGTAAGCATGATCGATAAATGTTTTGTCTGCGGTTTTGTTATTACCGACTTGGAAAATGAAGAACTTACGGAGATTACCGTATCGAAATTATTGAATACGAACGATTCGAACGCGAATGGAAAAAAAACTAAAGAAGCCATCCTGCTTTTTCGGATCCGTACAGGCAATTTCTGTATAAAAGAAGGAACAATATTGATATCTTTAGCCCACAATGCATTGGTTCTATCGACATACGAAGTATAAAAAGGGGCATCCGGAAACATTTCATGCAATGCCAGCAAAATCCGCTCGACTCCCCCCCATTTGTCTATCCAGTCATAGACTATTGCAATTTTCTTTTGCGCAGACATATAAATCAATACCTTTGATCTAACACTCTCTATTATATACCTACAGCTATGATACAATAATCTACAAATACGTATGCTAAAAAATACATTAGCATTGATTATATGCGCGAGTTTAACTCTTATTTTTTGCATTTTAATTGCGCTGAACATAAGCCCATATCTCAGAGGTCCTCATCCCTATCCGCCTGACTGGCAATGGCCGTATCAGTTTACCAATACGCTCCATAAAATCTTGTTGCCTACCATGATCGCTTTAATTCTCCTCTATTTCTATACGATTGTTGAAAAACTGCCTCTGGCAAAAATCAAGAGAAAACTTCCTTTGATTTTAGGTGTTAGCATAGTATTGCATTATGCGTTTCAATTCGCTGTCCTTTTTTTTAGCAGAACCGGGATTTATGTCCTGCTTGCAAGAATCATCAATCCCGATCTGAATGGATATTTCTCAACAGCTCTATATATCCAGTCTATTCCGGAATTTCTCAAAACCTATAGCCAGAGCGTTTTGTCTTTTAGTATGCACGCAACAGGACATCCTCCGGGCCCGATCCTGTTTTTCACGTTTATGAATCAATTAGGCAATCTCGTATCATTCCTCCACCCATATGTCTTGCATCTAAACCCGGGTCATAACGATATCCGGTTGATCTGGAATACGCTTTCGATCGGTGAAAAAACCGGGGCATTGCTGAGCGCAACCCTTATACCGTTGCTCTCTTCTGTTTCCATCATACCCATATATTTCATTAGCAAACGGCTTTATTCTATTCCCACGGCAATTCGCGCAATATTCTTATACTGCGTAGTTCCCGGTGTTATTTTATTCATACCTATTTCTGATGTTTTTTTTCCTCTTTTTCCGCTCGTCGCATTCTGGTTATTGTTAAAAGGAATACAGGATAATCATAATTGGTCATATGTTTTTTCCGGACTGGTCATATCTGTCGGATTATTTTTCAGCATGTCGTTGCTGCCTTTGCTTTTCATTTTCATATGTTTTATTTTTTTTCATTCAATTTTTAAAAATAAGCTGGATGTCGCAATCATATTTAAACAGTTAGTATTGTTCTTTTCGGGATTTGCCATTTTACCGTTATTGCTGTTTCTGATATTTCAATTCAATTCAATGGATGTAGCAAGAACATTGATGTCCGGATTACCCAAAGGCAGGCTTTACCACATCTGGGTTTTTTACAATCTCTATGATTTCTTTATCTTTACAGGAATCTCCTATTTTGTCCTGTACATATGGATGCTGATCAAAAAAACCAAAGACCATCTCATGATTGCGTTCACGCTTATGCTGTTTTTGCTTGACCTGTCAGGCTTTGTGAGGGGTGAAACCGGAAGAATCTGGCTGCCGTTTGCTTCATTCCTGGTTATTTTTCTTGCAGGATTTTTGACCAAACACCAGAAATTTTCGAAAAATATGTTCATGGTTATACTTGCATTACAAATCATCCAGACATTGGTCATGCAGGAATTTTGGGTAATGCTCTGGTAATACCATGAAAAAAATACACCCTTACATTATTTTCATTTGTCTTGTTTGGATTGTATATATCTTATATATCTACTTCAATTATCTGTTATGCAAAGGCCATATATGCTTTCATTAGGATTAATCATAGGAGGTTTTGCATATTTGGTTTTTTTCCTGGGAATTCCGGGACTGGTGTATAAACAGGTACTGATCGGGTATATGTTCGTGTCCGTCGCTGTGTCGGTAATCGTATTCCGAAGTCAACTGTTACGGCGTTTTTCCCAAATCAAATTCAAACTGACAAAACCGCAATTGTTTCTTTGTATGATTTTGGGCATTCAAGCGGGAATCAATCTGATCGGAGCTCTCGGACCTGAGTTGGCATTTGACAGTTTGTGGTATCATTTGACGCTTCCCAAACTCTATCTTTTACATCATAGCGTTTATTTCGTTCCGGGTTGGCTGCTCAACTATTCTGCCATGCCAAAGCTCATTGAAATGATCTATATGGTAGGTTTAGCGTTCGGCAACGAAATTATTCCGAAACTCATTCATTTTATGTTTGGCATAATGATCTGCATATCCGTCTACATAGTTTCAAGAAAGTTCCTGAATAAAACATATGCATTGTTGGCGGTTGTGATATTTTACGCGAATTTGGTAGTCGGATGGATGTCCATAACCGCATATATTGATTTAGGGCGGACCTTTTTTGAGTTCTTGGCGTTATGGGCGTTCATGGATTTTGTTACTAGACATAAAACCAAATACCTATATCTTTCTGCTGTGTTTATTGGTCTGAGTATATCCGCGAAGCTCATAGCTCTGGGATCCATAGGAATTTACCTAGCGATGCTGGTATTCGTATTCAGAAAGAACGTAAGACTGGCTGTGGATTATTGTATACGATTTGGTATTATTTCTCTCATAATCAGTCTCCCGTGGTTTATCTTTGCGTACATACATACGGATAATCCTCTGTATCCTATTTTTTCGGGATTAACCATTGGGTATAAACCTTTAACTCTGCTTAATCCCTTGAATTTCCTGAGTAGCACATGGACTATATTTACACACGCAGCTGACCCTATATCGCCCTTGTATATTATTCTTCTGCCGGTAGTAATGGCTCTATGGCGTAGATTCAATCAAAACGAGCGATTTATTGGTCTATACTGCTTGCTGGGATTCATTGTCTGGTATGTTACTCCCCAGACGGGTGGAGGAAGGTTTATCCTCGCATATTTGCCTGCTTTTTCCCTATTGGCTGGCTTGACCGTCTCGAAACTAAAAACAAAAAGCTTCAGAACCTTGTATATATGTATTATTATACTAGTCGCTCTCAGCTCCATCGGATACAGAGCCCTGGCTAATAAGCGGTATATTCCCGTGATTCTCGGCAAACAGTCAAAAGCTGATTTTCTGGCTAAAAACCTGAACTTCAGCTTTGGCGATTTTAATGACATTGATGGCTATTTTGCAAAAAAAATTAAGCCAACAGATCGAGTTCTCATATATGGAATCCACAACCTATACTATGTGGATTTCCCGTTTATCCATGAGTCGTATCTGAAAAATGGAGATTATTTCGATTACATTCTTGTTTCAAACACTAAACTACCTCAAAAATATTCTAATTGGATCAAAATATATCAAAATACCACTACTTACATTACCCTTTATGCTCCACCGAAGTAATCACGCAGCGCTGTTTTTTCGGAGAAATATATACGAAACAATTGTGGGAAAACTTTATCATTGCAGAAAAATATAAACAACAATTGGGATTAGGTTTTAAAACGAACTATTATTTTTGGAGAACGTATGACAAACAAGAGGTTGATTTAGTCGAAGATAAGGGAGGAAAACTTGATGGTTGGGAAATAAAATGGTCTGAAAAAAACAAAAAACCTCCTAAAGCGTGGACGAATTATAAAAATTCAA
>CAZBEJ010000003.1:0-37762 GCA_964490915.1 uncultured Gammaproteobacteria bacterium | reverse complement strand
GTCAACATGAAAAATGTTTATCGTATGATAAGGCCGTTCTCAAGACTTTTGTCGACCTGCAGAAGAACGGGTTTTTCTTCGGTATCTGCAACAAGCACCATACCGTTTGACACCAATGCCATCATTTGTTTTGGTTGAAGATTAGCCAAGAATACATATTTGTTGCCCTGAATTTGATCTGGACTATACCATTTTGCTAATCCGGACAAGATGATGACAGCTCCATAATCTTTGCCGAGATCAACCTGGAGTTTGATGAGGTTTTTCGATCCTTCGACCATAGACGCTTCCTTTATTTCTCCCACGCGGATATCTAACTTGTCAAAATCAGAATAGTCAATAATTGCTTTTTTCATAAGAGTTAAGACTATTTTGCGTAAATCCTGTAAATGTTGCTGCCGATTTTTTCGTATTTGAAGATTTCAATCTTTCCGATTTCTTTTGTGTTTTGTACATGGGGTCCGCCGCAAAATTCTTTTGAATATGCATTTTCCAAGGATTTTCCCACGAAATACACTTTCACGATATCAGGATATTTTTCCCTGAAAAACGATCTGGCGCCGATTTTCATCGCATCATTTTTTGGCATCATTTTAAATGAAACCGGCAGGGAATCTTTTATCTTTTGGTTGACCATCTGTTCGACTTTTTTGATTTCATCCTGCAATGGTTTGCGTTGCGAATAAAAATCAAATCTCAATCGTTCCACGGTAATATTCGACCCTTCCTGTCTTACTTCGCCCAGTACGTCAAATAATGCCTGATGGAGAAGGTGGGTGGCGGTATGGTATTTGATCGTCTGTTCGCTGTGGTCGGCCAGGCCGCCTTTGAATTTTCCTGTTGAGGCATTTCGCGAAAGATTTTTGTGTTTTTCGAATTCCTCATAAAATTGTTTTTTATCTATTTCTTGATCTTTTTCCTTGAACAGTTCTTCAGTTATTTCAAGGGGAAATCCAAATGTTTGATAAAGATCAAACGCTATTTTACCGTCAACGTTCTCGATTTTACCGATTTCGACGAATCCTTTTTCAAGACTTTTATCAAATCTGCTGATTTCTTCCTGAATCACTGATGCTACAATTGGCAAATCTCTTTGTCGATTAAAATATACATGTTCATATATCTTTAATGCTTGTTCTGCCATGTGTGAGAAACTTTCCGTATTAACTTGCTGAAAAGATAACGATCTCATTTTAACTATAGATCTCCTTAATAATCTTCGTAAGACATATCCATGCTCTTTATTTGAGGGTCGGACACCATCAACAATAAGGAAAACCGAGGTTTTTATATGGTCGGCTATTACTCGCATGGTTTTTTTATTTATATCATCGGAGTATGATTTGCCAGTATATTGTTCGATTGATTGGATAATGGAGTAAAAGACATCGGTAAGGAACATGTCGGGATTGTTGTTTGCGGCTGATAATAGACGCTCCAATCCTCCTCCGAAATCGACATTTTTATTCGGGAGTTCCGAAAATGATCCATCACTATTTTTCTTGTACTGCATGAATACAGAATTTCCTATTTCCAAAAACCTGCCGCAGTCGCAGTTTGGGTGGCACTTCTGGCCAAACTTGGAATCGTGCGGGACGCCGCTAAATTCATAAAATACCTCACTGTCAGGCCCTCCTGGTTCGCCTGCCGGCATATTCTCGGGCACTCCCGCTCGAGACCACCAGTTCTTTGTTGCATCATACTGGTGAATTTTGTTTTCAGGAAGTCCCAGCTTTTTCCATATTGCATATGATTCTTTATCAGGAGGAATAATTTTATTACCTTTGAATACCGAAACATAGAGCTTGTCTTTTGGTAGTTTAAGGTGTTCTGTCAAAAACTCCCAAAGCCATTGAATTTGTTCTTCTTTGAAATACGTTCCCAAAGACCAATTCCCCATCATCTCAAAGAACGTATCGTGGCGGTTGTCCCCGACCTCCTCAACATCTTGCACCCTTACGCAGCGTTGGATATTGTATAATTTTTTGCCTAAGGGATGTGGTTCGCCTAGGAGATACGGAACCAGCTGCTGCATACCTGATCCGGTGAAAAGCGTTGTCGGGTCATTTTGAGGTATCAGAGGGATGGCGGGTACTTCCTTGTGACCACGACTTTCCCAAAATTCGCCGAACAATTTTCTAAGTTGTAAATGGCCGGTTATCATAGGTAAGATTATAACATGCATATATACACAAAAGACGTAGATCAATTGAAAGAGTTGTTTTCATCAGTCCGGTTACCGAGATCAGATTCCCATAAAGGGGAAAACGGAAGAGTTTTGGTTATCGGCGGCTCGTCACTATTTCATTCGTCATCCATTTGGGCCGCAGAGGTAATATCGCGATTTGCCGACATCGTACATTATTCTTCCACGAAAGAAAACAATCTTATTTTCAGATCGCTGAAAAAAAAATTCAGCAATGGTATTGTGGTAAGCCAAAAGGATATTCCTTTTTATGCGAAAGAAGACGACGTGATTCTGTTGGGGCCGGGGATGCTACGGAAAACAACAAATACCAAATCACCCATAACAAATGAATATCAAATATCAAATTTTAAATATCAAAGCCTATTGGAAATGAAGGATGAAGGGGAATATACGTACTTACTGACCAAGTACCTTATAGAGCATTTCCCTTGGAAAAAATTTGTATTTGACGCCGGAGCTATCCAGATGATGAACCCGGTATGGTTAACTGAATTAAAAATCCATGCAATTGTTACACCGCACCAGGTAGAGTTCGAGCAACTGTTCGGCATAAATATTAAAAAATTATCATTAGACGAGAAGAAAAATGTTGTGCTGAAAACAGCAAAAAAATACCATGTGGTTATTTTGTTAAAAGCTACAATTGATATTGTTTCCGATGGCGAACGGATAACGGTCATAGAAGGAGGAAACGCGGGTTTGACCAAAGGGGGTACCGGTGATACGCTAGCAGGGTTAGCCGCAGTTTTCCAGATTAAAGAAGATCCCTACCGTTCAGCTGTTTTAGCTTCTTCGCTTTTGAAGACAACGGCAGATGAATTGTTTAATGCAAACGGCTACTGGTATAATATATCCGATATCATTGAACAAATCCCTAAATCATTACAGAGCTTGGTTTTGGATAGAGTATAATGTACTTTTACGCATATGAAAAAAGAAACAGTGACTGCTATTATATTTGGAATTGTTTTGGGCGGAATTGTCGCTGTATTTATTTTGGTAAAAAACAAGCAGATTCAGCTTGCTCAAAATAAAACGATCAAGCCCCAGGAAACCATGCGAGTTCCCACTTCGAGTACCGTCAATTTCAAACCTCTTGAGATTACTCAACCTCAAGACAGGGGAATTGTGAATAAAAATACGGTAACCATCAAAGGCAGTTTTACGAAAAATTCTCTCATAATCATTCAGTCTCCCATAAAAGACAATGTTTTCAAAAACGACCAGGAGGATTTCTCCGTGGATTTTCCTCTTGCCTTGGGAGAGAATGTAATCAGGATAACCGCGTATCCGAGCGATAAACAATTGCGTACCCAGGAAAAAGAAATGAGAGTTTATTATTTTCCAGATCAACTATGAAAAAAATACTATTCGGACTCATTGTTGGTTTCGTAGCAATGCAAGGCATGGTTTTTGCTCAAACCGTTCCTGGCAGTTCTTCATCGGCAACAATTTCTCCTACGGAAAGCGTACAAGAAAAGGAGATCCAGAATCTAACCGACAAGCTTGCGACCAAGGTGGCAGAACTTCGTAAGCAAAACAACACGGGTATGAGCGGCTTTGTTACAAAAATACAACCCAATGTCATATCGATCAAAAATAACGACGAAGAAAATTATCAGGTTAAACTCGATGACGCTTTGACCAAATATTATCAGGTTACAGGAACCCAGATAAAAGATATAACCGTAGACGACATAAAAGTCGGAAAATTTATAATCGTTTCCGGTGTCCAAAGCGACAATACCATAAGTGCCAACTCAGTCTATATAGACGAAATGTTTCTGGTAAAATCAGGGCAGATAACTGAAGTCAATACCGCTGATTATTCATTGGGAGTAACATCAACGGAAAAGGATACATATACTCTGGAAATCCAAACAGATACCAAACAGGAAATAGTCGATCCGAAAACATTACAGGTAACTCCCATAGGATTCTCAAAAATTAAAGCAGGTGACACTATACATTTTGTCGTGAAAAAAACCGGAAATGAGAAAGATAACACGTATTCTGCAGTAAAGATTCTCATAATTCCTCAGGAGTATTTCATGAACTAACCATAAAATATGCTGAATATTTTCAAGACATTTTTCGACTACAATGAACGGGAACTCAATAGAATCCGCAAAGCAGTAACGGCAATCAACGCATTAGAAGACAAGGCCAGAGTATTGAAAGACACCGATTTTACCAGAGAGACTAAAAAACTCAAAGACCAAATCCGGTCGGGTGCGCACGCTTTAGATGATATTCTTCCTTGGTCATATGCCCTGGTGAGGGAAGCTTCCCGAAGGGTTCTGGGTCAAAGGCATTTTGACGTGCAACTTATCGCAGGAATAGCACTTCATGAAGGAAAAGTCGCGGAGCAGAGAACGGGAGAAGGAAAAACGTTATCCGCAACATCTGCTTTATATCTTAATGCGCTTAGTGGCAAAGGGACGCATCTGGTGACGGTCAATGATTATCTGGCACGCCGCGATGCCGGTTGGATGGGTATCGTATATCATGCTCTAGGTCTGACTACCGCTGCGATTATATCCGAAAAATCTTTTATATTTGATCCGGAGTACCTGGACAAAGAGGCGCATGATTATCGCCTTGCACATCTTCGTCCGGTAACAAGAAAAGAAGCATATGAAGCCGATGTTACCTATGGGATCAACAGCGAGTTCGGCTTTGACTATCTACGGGACAACATGGCGCAACGAAGAGAAGATCTTGTACAGCGGGGTTTTAACTTTGCCGTAATCGACGAGGCAGATTCCGTCCTGATCGATGAGGCGCGTACGCCACACATTATCTCTGCGCCATTTGAAGAAGACGTATCGAAATATTATCGGTATGCAAAGATTGTTGACCGGCTTGATCCGGAAAAAGATTATATTTTGGACGAAAAACTGCGTACGGCAAATTTGACCGAAGACGGCATAAAAAAAATCGAGTCAATTCTGAACGTGTCAAACGTATACGAAAAAGATTTTGATACACTCTATCATATAGAAGCCGCGTTAAAAGCGATGGCACTTTTCAAGCGTGACAAGGATTATATCGTAAAAGACAATGAGGTAGTTATCGTTGATGAATTTACCGGAAGACTCCTCTATGGACGTAGGTTTTCGGAAGGTTTACATCAGGCAATCGAGGCAAAAGAAGATGTCGTCATTCAAAAGGAATCAAAAACATTAGCTACCGTGTCGCTGCAGAACTATTTCCGCATGTATAAAAAATTAGCCGGAATGACCGGAACCGCTGCAACCGAATCTGAAGAATTCCATAAAATCTATAAGACTGACGTTCTTGTTATTCCGACGCATATGCCCATGGTGCGAAAAGATTACCCCGACATGATCTACAAGACTGAAAAAGGAAAGTTTGATGCCGTAGTCGAAGAAATAGCGACAAACTACAAAAAGGGCAGGCCGGTGCTGGTAGGGACGACGTCCATAGAAAAAAACGAATATGTATCTTCATTATTGAACAGGAAGGGCATACCGCATGAACTTCTGAACGCAAAAAATCATGAGCGTGAGGCTCAGATTATTTCGCGCGCCGGCGAAAAGGGGGCTGTTACCGTAGCAACCAATATGGCGGGACGCGGTGTCGATATTATTTTGGGCGGCGAGACGCCGAACAAGGATGATTTTAAAGACGAAAAAAAATATAAAATACAGCTTGAAAAATGGCAGAAAAATCATGACGAAGTAGTTGGATTAGGTGGTTTATATGTCTTGGGTACTGAGCGGCATGAGTCGCGCCGTATCGATAACCAATTGAGAGGACGTTCAGGCAGGCAGGGGGATCCCGGGGAAACAAGATTTTTCGTTTCGCTCTCTGACGATCTGATGAGAATTTTTGGCGGTGAGCAGATCTCGAATCTCATGACATTCTTCAAATTCCCCGAAGACCAGCCTCTGACTCATTCAATGGTATCGAAAGCTATAGAACAGGCTCAAGTAAAAGTAGAAGGATTCAACTTCGATATACGGAAACACTTGGTTGACTACGACGATGTTCTTAATAAACAAAGAGAAATCGTGTATTCGCTCCGTTTAAAATTGTTGTTAGGTTCTGAAGGCGACAAACAGACGTTTAAAGATACTGTATTGGACGTGTTTAATGAAGAACTTATTACTCTTACCAATACTGTTATGTCGACTGAGCCGAACGACGACAGGAATGTTTTGGTGTCAAAACTGTCCCAGGAGATTAATTTTATTCTTCCGGTCTCAGATGCGGATGTAAACAATTGTATCAGATCCGGAAATACGGAAAAGCTTGTAGAGATGTTACAGGACAAGGTAAAAGACGAATATCAAAAACGCCAAAAGAAAATAGGAGAAGCAGTATGGAATGAAATTATCAGAATGATATTTTTATCAACAATAGATAAATACTGGATGGATCATCTTACAGCCATAGAAGACTTAAGGGAAGGTATTAACCTGCGAGGTTACGCGCAGCTTGATCCTTTGGTCGAGTATAAAAATGAGGCATATTCCATGTTTGAGCATTTGATAGGGGATATCAATTTTGAAGTCACCAGGCGCCTTTTTAAGATAGAGGTGGATATGAAGCAAATTGAACCGCAAAAGAAAGAATTAGGGGAAGAGCCGACAGGAAGAAAACCTTTGGTTTACCAATCAGCATCAGGTGTAGATGCGTATACGAAGGTACAACAGTCCCCTGCTCCACAATCCTCGTCAGAACATTTACCGACGTCTAATATGATGAGTTCGTCTACGAACCAATCGCCCCAATTCGATCAGGAGGCCGGATTCAAAATCATTCCCCCGGGTTCATCTCATAAACAGATTGGTCGCAATGATCCGTGCTGGTGCGGCAGCGGAAAAAAATATAAGAAGTGCCATTATCCAAAAACTGCTTAGTTTTTACTTTACCGTTACGCTTTTTGCAAGATTCCTGGGTTTGTCCGGATCCGTTCCCCTACCGATGCTAAGATAATATCCCAAAAGCTGACCTACGATAATGTTGGCAAAGATGGTGAGTTCACCGCTGTCCGGGGTGCGTATCTGTGTGTCGAATTCCGGCGAACCGAACGGAGCTATCCCTATGATATATCCGCCGCGCGCTTTGAGTTCCGCAGCGCTCGATAATATCTCGTTTTTAACCTCATCGTTACCTGCCAAAACAAAACACGGGGTATTTTTTTGGATAAGCGTGATGACCCCGTGTTTCAATTCACCGGCTGCAAATGCCTCTGCGTGTATGTAGCTTGCTTCTTTAATTTTTAGTGCAAACTCGAGAGCGCCGGGAAAGTTGAGATGCTTTCCGATTGCAAACATGTCTTCATGGTCCATGACGGATTTTGCCAAAACTATGACTTTATTTTGGAGATCCTCGGTCATCCAGGCGTCCAAGGTTTTGCCGAGGTCAGTGATTTTTTGTTTTGTCTGGATATATGCTCCTTGGGTATGCTTAGCAAGCAGGTAGAGCAATGCCAGTTGTGCAGTGAACGCCTTGGTTGAAATGACTGCGATTTCAGGCCCCGCACCTACGGGAAGAACCGTGTCCGCCAGTCGCTCGAGCGTCGACCCCCGCGCATTCACTACCGCAACAATATGAGCGCCTTTTTTCTTAGCTTCTTTAACGGCGATCAAGGTGTCGGCTGTTTCTCCGCTCTGTGATATGGCAAATAGCAGAGTTTTTTCGTTGGTAAATTGGTTGAACGGCATATATTCATATGCGCCGTATGACTGCGATTCGATTCCCAGGTATGTAAAAAAATATTTTGCAGCCAAAGCGCAGTATGATGCGGTGCCACATCCTATGAAAACAGGCTTATACCCTTCCTGTGTCATTTTTTTCGATAGAAATCCTAGTTCCGTTTCGTTCAGCGACGCAGTTTTTGGAATGGTTTTTTTCTGTTCCATGATTTCCTTGAGGAGAAAATGTGCATATCCGGATTTTTCCGCATCTTCCAGCTTCCAGTCAAGCGTTTGTGATTCCAGAGTTTTTTCTGATTTTGATAAAAGATCGTATAAATTAACTCCCTTATAAGACAATACCGCACCTTCACCGTCTTTAAGAAAATAAACCTTGTTGGTATATTTCAGGAAAGCAGGTACGTCTGATCCGAGGTAATACCTATGGTTTGCCAAACCGATGACTAACGGAGAACCGTTTCTACACGTTACAATTGTTTGGGATTTTACGTCAAGCACTGCTATCGCATTGGATCCGACCAGGCTATTGAACGTATCGAATACTGCATTGGTTATGGTTTGAGTTTTTGCTTTTTCCTCAATCAGATGAGCGATGACTTCGGTATCTGTTTCGGAGACAAACACGTGTTTTTTCTCCAGGAGAGAAGTTTTGATCGTCTGATAATTTTCTACAATTCCGTTATGAATTACTGCAATGGTTTTTGAACAATCCAGGTGGGGATGCGCATTATGGTCAGTAACTCCTCCATGAGTCGCCCATCTCGTGTGCCCGATTGCAATTATTCCTTTTGGAAGCGTTGTTTGTGCCTCTCCGATTTTGCCGATATGTTTTTCAACCTGAATAATGTCCTGTTTCAGAGGTTTTATGGCTATTCCCCACGAATCATACCCTCTGTATTCGAGTTTTTTCAAGCCTTCCAGAACGGTCTGCGCAGCCTGTTTTGATGTATCGTTGACAACAGCAAATATTCCACACATAAGTCAGTGATTAGTTACTTAGTAATTAGTTGTTAGTTTCAATATACCAAAAAAACCAACAACTAAAAAACCAAGAACAAAATTAATAATGGAGCTCAATGACATGAAGTAGTAATTGTCTGATTTCTCTTTGTTTCCCGAATTACTCCGGGGTTTTAAAAAAAATCATTTAGGTTGACAATCGCAACCTGAGGGTACCCGCAGATATTCCGAATGTTTACCCTGCCTTATGGCAGAGACCCTCTTCCTCGTTTCCCCGACGTACCGTCGGGGTCCACACGCTTTTTGTTTATAATCCTACTTGAGCGCTCATCCTTATGCTACACAATTAATTCTTGAATGTCAAATTATCGGTGGTTTACCAGGAATTCTATGATATCCGCCAAGGTAATGATGCCTAAGAGCTCTTGACCATGATTTATGATCGCGGCTGCATGGATTCCTTTTTCCCGCATATTGACCAGCAAATTATCGACCGGAAATGTTTCGTTGACATAGAGTATTTCACGGATGAGATGTGTTTCGTTGAGTTTGAGATGAGCGTTGCCGTTTTCCGAGAAACGGAGTATGTCGGAGACATGGATGAATCCGACAATCAAATTTTTTGAGAAATAAACAGGATAGCGGTTGAATGAATTTTTGCTATCCGCGATCTTTTTCTTTATTTCAGATAAGGTTTCATCATGGTTAAAACATATTAATTTGTGTCTTTCGATCATGAGTTTGGTAACAGGCGTTCGCTGGAGAGCGAAGATGTTCGACAGAAGCCGCGCCTGATGATGAGGAATAATGCGGTTTTTGATAGACTCATCAAGGATTACGCGTATTTCATCCTGGGAATAATCCGCGCGTTGATTGAATAACGGTCTTTGATGGATTAATCGGAGGATGAGATTTGAAAGAGTGTTGATGACAAAAATAACCGGGCTGAATATAAAAGTAAAGAGATTCAGCGGCAGTATCAAAAGACGGGAAACCAATTCAGCTCTCTGCAGGGCAAGTGTTTTTGGAATGATTTCACCGAAAATCATTTGGATGAATGCAAGCAACGAAATGGTTATAAGGATTGCGGCTGAACGGTCTATGAGCAATGTCGACTGGACAGGAATCAATTTTATAAGCGGAAATAATACTTTCTCTATCATTGGTTCTCCATACCAGCCAAGCAGTATATTACAAACAGTGCTTCCGAGCTGTGTGGCAGATATTATAATATAGAGATGGTCAAGAGCTTTGCGGACGATGAAAAAACCCAATACCTTTTGCCGTACATACTGGTCTATTTTCGTTTTACGCAAGGTAAGCAGGGAATATTCGGCTGCGACAAAAAAAGCATTAAGCGCAATAAGAGCGCCTATAAAGATAATGCTCACGTAACCGGTAGTCATATATGACAGATTACTTATACCTTTCACGTAATACTATACTATAGTATTCAGTATTAAGCAAAAAAGTTTTATGGTAGTGCAAAATCTGTTGTCGAGGCATGATTTAAAAGGAAACTGGGTTGATATTATATTTATTGGATTGCTTGCATATTTTCTTATCACGAATACGGGTTTTGTCGATACGCTCTTTGACGTGCTTGGTTTCTTGTTTTCGTTATTTTTTTCGTACCAATTTTATACGGGTTTTGGTCATATCCTGTCGAATAATTTTTCTTTGCCTCCTGGTTTGTCTGATGCTGCCGGATTCTTTATCGCCTGGTTGCTATCGGAAGTGTTTCTGTCAATTGTCTTTGCTTTTCTCTTGTCGAAGTTTCTGCAGTTTATGCGTGTTAATATTGTGAATAGGGCGTTGGGGTTTTTACCTGCCATCGTGCAAGCATGCTTGTTGTATTTGTTTTTCGTAAGCCTTATTTTTGCTTTGCCCGTACGCGGCCAGATCAAAGAAACAATTTTACAATCCCGAACAGGACCATTATGTATTCAATGGTCTTCGCAATTGGAGAAAGCGGAGAAAGGCGTTTTCGGCGAAGCGGTATCAGAATCGCTTAATTTTTTGACCGTAGAGCCATCTTCCGGAGAATCCGTGAATCTTGGTTTCAAAATTCAAGCAGGGAAGTTACCATATGATCCGCAATCTGAAGCAACGATGGTGCAGTTGGTTAATAAAGAACGTACATCAAGGGGTGTTCCTGCTCTGGCTGCTGATACAAGACTGCGTGTTTTGGCTCGTTCATACGGCGAAATTATGTTTGAAAACGGATTTTTTTCCCATACTTCACAGGTCGACGGTTCGACTCCGGCAGACCGGGCCAACAAAGCCAATATTCAGTATTATGTAATCGGAGAGAACTTAGCTTATGCACCAGACGTATATTTGGCACATCAGGGATTAATGAACTCTCCGAGCCACCGTGCGAATATTTTAAATGCGGAATACCATAAGGTCGGCATCGGCGTGATAGATGGAGGGATTTACGGTAAGATGTTCGTCCAGGAATTCACAAATTGAGAAAAAAATGTTCAACTTAAGTTTAAAATAATCCTAACTGATCTTTCGATTTTTCAATCTGCAGTTCTTTTGCTTTCTGGATAATGGGTTTTTTGCTTTTAAAAATCCTGTTTGCCAATGAATACATCTCGTATTTCTTAAGGAATTCTTTGAGGTTTTCATTGAATCCGTTGAACTTTGAGGATTTTATATTATATTCGACGTCGACATCGGTAAGAATTGTGGCGAGTTTATGTGACAACAATACATTATCTTTATGTTCTTCCAGCATCTTTCGTGTTTTCTCCGGGATCTCATGAAGATGCTTGAATATCCCATCTATTGAAGCGAATTGTTGAAGCAGCTTGGCAGCGGTTTTCGGGCCGATACCTTTTGCGCCTTTATAGTTGTCTGATTGGTCGCCCATCAGCGCCTTAAAGTCGGGAATTTGTTTTGGCGTAACGCCGAAACGCTTTTGAACCTCTTCCGGATTATATATTTTCTGTTTCCCGAAACCCAGTTCAGGCGTAACAACATATACTTTATCGTTGACCAGTTGCAAGATATCTTTGTCTCCTGAAAGAATTACCACTCTATCTCCATTTTTGTCGTAAACTCGGCTGATGGTTCCGATAATGTCATCCGCCTCATACCCTTCTTTTTCCAGGTGAACTACTTCTGCACTGTCCAACGCTTCCTTGACCAAAGGAAACTGCCGGGATAACGCATCTTCCATTTTTGGCCTATGCGACTGGTAGTTCTTGAACATTTTTTTCCTGAAAGTCGGTATAGGTGTGTCAAAGCAAACAATCAAATAAAAGGGGTGAAAATCCGTGGCAATTTTATTGAGAATGGAAATAAAGCCGAATAGCGCATTGGTAGGAAGGCCCTGTTTAGTTTTAAACGGAGGCAGTGCATGATACGCTCGATGCATGATTGCATTCCCATCGGCCAAAAGCAGAGTATTCATGTCTTAATTTGGATTTGTTAATAAATCCGCTTTTTCCTTTTTCCCCACAATTTTTTCGAACTCATCCTGATCAATGCTTTCATGATGCATAAGATTATCGGCAACTTTATCCAATAATTTCCGTTTCTGTTTCAGTGTATTTACCGCCCGTTCATATCCTTCTGTCAGTATTTTTTTTACCTGTTCGTCGATTTTCGCCATCATTTCCTCGGATATCTGATTCCGTTCCATATAAGATCTTCCCCATTCGGTTATATCCATGGTTGGTCCGAAGTTGACCGGGCCAAGATCGCTCATTCCGTATTCTACAACCATAGCGCGGGCAATATTCGTTGCCTGGTCGAAATCATTGGCAGCGCCAGTGGTAATTTCGCCAAAAACAAGCAGTTCCGCTGATCGTCCGCCCATCATGACAGCGATTTGCTCCAAAAGATGAGTTCGGGTTTCATGAAGTTTGTCTTTTGCAGGTGGAATCAGAGTATAACCAAGAGCCAAACCTCTTGAGACAATTGAAATTCTGTGGACAGGATCGGTGTGCGGAAGGAAATGTGAGACAATAGCATGACCAGCTTCATGATACGCTGTCAGTTTTTTATCGGCGTCTGATTGCAATCGTTTTTTCTCCGGTCCAAGCTTGACTTTTGTTGCAGCTTCCTCAAGATCTTCCATATTGATATTAGCTTTTCCTTGACGCGCAGCATGGATCGCAGCTTCGTTCAACATATTTTCCAGATCTGCTCCGGAAAATCCCACGGTTCTTCTGGCTATCTTTTCCCAGTCGACATCCGCAGCGAATGGTTTTCCTTTGGAATGGATAAGAATAATTGCTTTTCTTCCTTCTACGTCAGGATAATCGACAATAATTCTTCTGTCGAATCTTCCCGGTCTTAATAGGGCGGTATCCAACAAGTCTCCCCTGTTGGTTGCGGCTATTACCACGACTTGTTCCGTAGGTGTGAACCCATCCATTTCCACCAGTATTTGATTTAAGGTTTGTTCCCGTTCGTCATGCGAAGGCATAACGCCGACCGATCGTGCCCTGCCGATTGCATCGATTTCGTCGATAAATATAATGGCCGGGGAGTTTTTCTTTGCGGTTACGAAAAGATCACGTACACGTGCGGCACCGATTCCAACAAGCATTTCCATGAACTCGCTTCCCGCAATCGAGAAAAACGCGACATTTGCTTCACCTGCCACAGCTTTTGCCAATAAGGTTTTTCCGCAACCTGATGGTCCTACCAACAATACTCCCTTGGGTGTCCGCGCACCCAGCTTTTTGTATTTGTCCGGATGCTTCAGGAAATCCACAACTTCCTCAAGTTCCTTTTTTGCTTCGTCAACACCTGCTACGCTAGCAAACGTTGTTTTAGGCATATCCTTGGAAAATCGTTTTACCTTTGCCTGACCGAATGAAAAGACATTGTCCTGTGCTCCTTTTGCCTGTCTGAACAGGAATATGAAGAAAGCAACCATTAATATGGTAGGGATAATATTGCTTAAAAAATTGACAAGCCCGGCCGATGCTTGTGTATCCTGTACAGTAATATTCACCGAATCAGGGCTGATTCCATAATCTTTCAGCGTTTGGAAAATACCTTCGCTTGGTTCCTTGTATGCAACAGCGAGGTTATTGTTTTTGTAGTAAACGAGTATTTTGTTATCCACGATCTCCAGTTTCTGGATTTTCCTATCTTTGATATCCTGGACCACGGTACTGATTGATTTTTCCGGGATAGCCTGATTGAAACTTTTGGATATGGACTGGTAGGCGAAAAAAAGAAACAGTAAAACAAAAAAAATAATAAAGATATTTTTCAGGTCGAAATGAAAGCGGAATTCGCTGATTTTAAAGTTTTGGGGAAGTTGTTTCCCGTTATTTTTTTTAGCCGACATATGCTACATTGTAACAGATTTTTGATAAAATTGTGCGTATTGGCTTGACTTATGAAAATCGTTCCATATAAATCAATAAAGATTACCGACATTATCCGTGTATTGAAAAATAACGGTTTGGTCATCGTGCCGTCAGACACGGTATACGGATTATTGGTTGATGCAAAAAATAATGAATCAGTACGCAAACTTATTGAATTCAAAAACAGGCCTCCGGGAAAACCGATCTCAATTTTTGTATCTGATTTTTCCATGATGAATAGCTACGCGTATATTTCGGATCAAAAAATGAAAATACTTCAGCAAATGCTTCCAGGACCATTTACCGTAATATTGAATTCAAAGCACAACGTGTCCCAACTTCTTGAATCGGAAAAAAAAACGTTAGGTTTACGGTATCCGGATAACGTTTTTGTTACTTCATTAGTGCGTAGATATGCTAGTCCGTTGACCGCGACTTCAGCTAATCTGTCAGCAGGTTCCCCGCACTATTCGATTGATTCGTTGCTACAGACGCTTTCTAAAAAAAAGAAAGATCTGGTTGAGCTGGTTATAGATAAAGGTAAATTGCCGCATAACAAACCGTCTACCATACTTGACCTTACTTCACCTTCCATCAAAATCCTCCGGCATGGTGATATCGTATTCTCCCATTACCAGGCTTTTGAATCAATATCTCCTTCTGCAACACAGAAAATCGCAAGGTATCTATTCAGCAAACACAGAACAGTGCTCGCTCAAAAACCGCTGGTATTTATCATTCAAGGCGACCTGGGTGTCGGTAAAACCGTATTCGTAAAAGGGATAGCCGAATCGTTTGGCATAGATTCCATTATTTCCCCTACATTTGTGGTTTATTATGAGTATCCTATTCATTTACCCACTCTAGAGTACCTGTATCATTTTGATTTATATAATGTTTTGGACAGGGAAGAGTTAACGGCTCTTAAGATTCCTTCATTACTCAAACCCAGAAGATTGTTTTGCTTTGAATGGGGAGAGAAATCAGGTGATTTCTTTCAGGAACTGAAGGAAAAAGCCGAGGTTATATATATAAAAATGAGTTATAAAACCAGAAAGAAAAGAATTTTAGAAATTAGCCATTAACTATATTCATTATGCGGATTCTGGCAATAGAGACATCGGCGGATGAAACTGCTGCGGCAATTGTGGAAGGCCGACAGGTCATTGCCAAGGTAACATATTCTCAGATCCTTATGCATGCAAAATGGGGAGGTATTTACCCGAGTCTTGCGAAACGGGCACATGAGGAAAAAATAAACCCGGTTATTCAGGAGGCCTTAAAAAAAGCAAAAATACGAGATTTCAACAAAGATATCGATTATATTGCCGTCACCTATGGACCCGGATTGGCTATTGCTTTGGAAGTAGGTATAAAAAAAGCGAAAGAATTGTCTCAAAAATACGATAAACTCATTATTCCGGTCAACCATCTCGAAGGACATATGTATTCCTGTTTTGTCCAGAACAGCAAAGGAAATCCGAAAAAGGATTTCCAGTTTCCCTACCTAGCATTTGTAATTTCAGGCGGTCATACGGAAATCGTATCGTTTTCAAACCATACGAAATATCAGGTGTTAGGACATACTCTTGATGATGCAGCAGGTGAAGCAATTGATAAAGCCGCAAAAATGCTGGGACTCGGTTATCCGGGTGGACCCGTAATAGAAAAACTGTCTCATGAGGTAGGGAATAAGGACATCTATCATTTTCCCAGGCCTATGGTAAAGTCCGACAATATTGATTTTTCATTCTCCGGATTGAAGACGTCATTTTTCTACTATTTGAAAAATCTTGGAGAAAACGAAAAAATGTCGCATCTGAAACTATTGTGTAGCGCATATCAGGAAGCTGTTTTTGATACTCTGCTCTTTAAACTTGAGAAAGCCATAAAGCAAACGAAAATCAACAGAGTTGTTGTTGGAGGCGGCGTGAGCGCCAATATATATTTGCGTATGGAATTAAAAAGGCTACTGAAAACATATCGTGGCGAAGTGATGTTTCCCACGTATTCATATTTGACGGGAGATAATGCCGCTATGATTGGTGTAGCCGCATATTATAAGGCACAAAACAATATGTTTGTAGAAAATATTGAGAACTTGGATCGAAGTCCCAGGCTTTCCTTATAATACTATATTGACATTTACCTAGGTATCAATTAAACTATTACTGTCATCGTATATGTTAAATATAACCAAACAATCTGACTACGGACTTTTATTCATATCGTTTCTTATGGGAAAGGATACTTATGTTCCGTTATCCGAGCTGATAAAAGAAACAAAACTTCCTCCGCGTTTCCTGGCCCGCACTGCGGCAGAACTCGTTAAACACGGTATTGTCAAAAGCAAAGAAGGAAAAATTGGAGGATATATATTGTCCAAGAAAGCAAAAGAAATGTCTTTATACGATTACTTGCGGATTTTCGAGGGAGAGTTGAATTTGACGAAATGCAGCAATCCCAATTATCACTGTGTCTGGGAATACATGTGTGTGCACAAAAGTTTTCTCAGGCATAAACTTCACGACATTGTTCGTGAAGAATTGAAAAACTGGAAAATAAAAGACCTCTTTAACAGCGGCCTCAATTAATTTTTAACTCATCATGTTATCTCTTAAAAGCCTGTCGGTTTCAGTAGCACACAAGCAAATATTGCATACCATTGATTTTACCTTTGAAAAAGGGAAAACCTATGCGGTTATGGGTCCGAACGGATCGGGAAAATCAACATTAGCTCATGCGGTAATGGGCCATCCGGCTTACAGGATCCATGCAAAATCCAGGATTGTATTTAACAACACGCGGATAGACGATCTTACGCCTGACAAACGGGCTAAAGCAGGAATTTTTCTATCATTCCAATCGCCATTGGCATTATCGGGGGTAACCGTATTCCAATTACTGCGCCTTGCTCTATCAGGAAAGAAAGATCCTTTAGTTGTCCAGACCCGGATGAGATCGTATGCGAAGGCGCTAAAAATCCCTGATGAGTTATTGCAACGGTCATTGAATGAAGGAGCGTCCGGCGGCGAGAAGAAAAAACTCGAAGTTCTTCAGGCGGCTGTTTTGGATGCATCCTTGCAAATTTTCGACGAGGTGGATACCGGCGTTGACGTCGATGCTTTAAAAACCATAGCTCAGTTCATCAAAAAAAACCAGGAAGATAAAACCTATATTCTTATTACGCATTACAACCGTATATTAAAATATCTCAAACCCGATTATGTACTTATTCTCATAAACGGAAAAATCGTCAAGGTCGGTGATTACCATTTGGCTAAAACAGTGGAACAAAAAGGATATGAAAAGCTTTTGAGTTTATAATGTTACCAGATTATGGATCAAACAATTAATCTTGATTTCGATTACCGATTCGGATTTTCAGTACCTCAGGACTATGTATATAAAGCAAAAAAAGGATTGAATGGGAAAACCGTGTATACGATTTCCAAGATGAAGAGTGAACCTGATTGGATGACGGAAAAGCGCTTAAAGGCGTACGAAATATTCAAACAAAAACCCATGCCCGGTTGGGGCGCTGATCTGTCGGATATAGATTTTGACAATATCTATTATTACATCAAGCCGACCGAGAATCAGGTATCTTCATGGGAAGATCTTCCGAAAGGCATAAAAGATACCTATGATCGGATCGGAGTTCCCGAGGCGGAAAAGAAATTCCTGGCCGGAGTATCCGCACAGTTCGAATCTGAAGTCGTATATGAAAGCATCAGTAAAGAATTGGAAAAAATGGGTGTGTTGTTTTGCGACATGGACACGGCCCTGAAAAAATACACGTCCATTGTAAAGCAGTATTTCGGCACGGTGATTCCGGCTCACGACAATAAATTTGCGGCGCTTAATTCAGCGGTTTGGTCAGGAGGATCATTTGTCTATGTACCAAAAGGCGTTCACGTACAGTTGCCTCTTCAGGCATATTTCCGTATCAACGCAGAACGGTTCGGACAGTTCGAACGGACACTGATCATTGCGGAAGAAGGAAGTTTTGTTCATTATGTGGAAGGTTGTACAGCTCCCATTTATACCACTAATTCCCTGCATGCGGCAGTCGTAGAGATCATTGTCAAAAAAAACGCGCGCGTCAGATATACCACGGTACAGAATTGGAGTAAGAACGTATATAACCTGGTAACTAAACGTACACACGTTCAGGAAAATGGAATCATGGAATGGGTTGACTGCAACATCGGAAGCCGTGTTACGATGAAATACCCGTCCTGTTACCTGATGGGTGAAAATGCGCGGGGAGAAGTACTTTCCATTGCGTTTTCTTCCAATAATCAGCATCAGGATGCCGGTGCGAAAATGCTCCATTTTGCTCCAAATACGTCGTCGCGCATTGTATCAAAGTCAATTTCCAGAAACGGCGGCAGGACGTCATACCGCGGACTTGTGCAGGTCATGCCCGGCGCCAAAAACTCTTCGGTTTACGTAAGTTGTGATGCATTGTTGATCGACGAACAGTCCCGTTCCGATACCTACCCTGATATGCGCATAAAAGCTGATGACGTGGATGTGCAGCATGAGGCGACCGTAGAAAAACTCGGCGAAGAAAAATTGTTTTATCTGACATCACGCGGAGTATCAAAATCAGATGCCGAAGGATTGCTGGTCAACGGATTTATTGATCCGGTTGCAAAGGAGATTCCTCTTGAGTATTCCATCGAACTGAATCGACTTATCAATTTGGAAATGTCAGGAAGCGTCGGATGATTATGAATCATTTTATCCATATCACTAAACAAAATAAAAAGCTTCAGTTTAGCGAACCGGGCGATTATATTGTTTTTTTTCACAATCTTTCCGGAGAGTTGATTTTTGAGATGAGAGGCCCGAATATCAACCTTAATATTTATGGCTTATATGTAGGCAGTGAAACGGATGAATTCTCGATACAGACGGTTCAGCATCATCGGGAACCTTCTGCGTCATCGAATCTTCTGATCAAAGGCGTGTTTTTTGACAATGCTAAATTTCATTACCGTGGGTTGATACGCATTGAAAAAAAAGCACAGAAAAGCAGAGCATACCAGAAAAACCAGAATCTCATGATGTCGCCGAATGCGTTCGTTGACTCGAAACCGTATTTGGAGATTTTGGCTAATGACGTATATTGTACGCACGGATCTACCACAGGCAGGCTGAATAAAGAAGCGATTTTTTATCTTATGTCGCGGAGCATTGATAAAAACTCGGCGCAAAATACTCTAATCCGGGGATTCATCAGTGAGATTGCAAATATAATTATGGAAAAGAATCCGGAGTTTCACTATCAGTTTTCCCAGGTACCCAATATATGAAACCATTGAACGGTATTAAAAAGGAGTTTCCGATTTTCAAACATGATCCTCAGCTTGTTTATCTGGACTCGACCGCAACTTCTCTGAAACCGCAATCGGTTGTGGAAAGTCTTGATGCGTATTACCAACAATATTCAGCAAATATATACAGGGGAGTCTATAAAATATCAGAGCATGCAACCGCAATGTACGAATCCACCAGAACCACAGCAGCGCAATTCATCAACGCAAGATCTGTAGACGAAATTATATTTACCAGGAATACCACAGAGTCATTGAATCTCATCGCATACGCATATGGCAGGTTAGTGATCGGGAAAAATGATGAGATCGTTACGACGATCATGGAACACCATTCAAATTTTGTTCCTTGGCAGCGCCTGGCGTTGGAAAACGGAGCAGACCTGAAAATAATCGACGTGGATGAAAACGGTCTTTTGACTCTGGATCTTCTTGACAGGATTATTACAAAAAAAACCAAGATAGTTGCGTTAACATATATTTCAAATGTTCTCGGGACAGTGAACCCGATAAAACAAATCATCAAACGGATACGTCAGGTAAACCCAAAAACCGTTATCGTAGTCGACGGTGCTCAGGCTGCACCGCACAGAAAAGTTGACGTCAGAGATCTTGACTGCGATTTTTTTGCATTTTCATCACATAAAATGCTTGGCCCGACCGGAGTGGGAATATTGTGGGGAAGATACGAATTACTCGATGCGATGGTACCGTTTATTTTTGGCGGCGAAATGATTCAGGAGGTGAAACTGGATCATACGGCATTCAAAAAACCGCCTCAAAAATTTGAAGCAGGCACACCACATATTGCAGGAGTCATCGCATTCAAGGCAGCCCTTGATTTTTTGAGCGAGGTCGGTATGGATCAGGTTGACAAACACGAAAAAGCGTTGACGGTCTATGCGTGGCGTTTACTACATGAACAATTCGGAAAATCAATCAACATCATCGGCCCGAGCCCGGAAGACCATGCAGGAATACTCGCATTTACGTTTGCGAATATCCACGCTCATGACGTTGCTCAGATTTTGGATGAACAGCATGTCTGCATACGGGCAGGACATCACTGTGCTATGCCTTTACATGCCAAATTTCATCTGGATGCCACTGCACGTGCAAGTTTCTACATCTATAATACCGAACGCGATGTTGATGCGCTGGTGGAAGGTTTAGAAGTGGTAAAAAAGACTTTTCTTTAACTATGTCGCTCTATCAGGAGATGATACTGGAGCATTACCGCTATCCAAAAAATAAAAGGAGATTGCCTGGTGCGGAAAAAACAGTTACTGTGCAAAATCCCCTTTGCGGCGACGAAATTACCATGGACATTTCATTTTCAGGTGATACAATTACTGAAATTTCTTTTGAAGGTAAAGGATGTGTTATTTCCCAGGCATTGAGTTCTATGCTAACCGCATATGCCAAACAGAAGACCAAAGACAAGTTGCGAAAGCTTGACAAAACATTTATGATTGGATTATTGGGCATTGAGTTAGGACCAAACAGGTTGAAGTGCGCTTTGTTGCCATTGGAAGCGTTACAAAAATTATTGGTGTAACAGCGGTAATCGTTGATTAAAAATTATTCAATACCGAAATTATGGATGATCACAAGCTTCTTGACCCGCAAAATCCCTCAGGACCCGTTACTGTTAGAAATTGGAAAATTCACGTAGACCGCGATCTGTGTATCGGAGCGGCAACCTGTGTTGCCATAGCGCCCAAAACATTTATATTGGATTCCGAAGCGAAAGCAATATTTTTGGATACGACGAAGGAAGATACGGATGATACCATACTTGATGCCGCAAAAGCATGTCCGGTAGCGGCAATAATTATTACTGACCAAAATGGAAATAAAGTATTCCCGACCTGATACATCACCACATCCATCCCCTATATCACAGCAGTATAACAAGAGAATATGTCCGTGTTGTTATGATTATTAGTTCATAAAGTTTGTAAAGTTTTTAAAGTTATAAAGAAATTTACTTTAGAAACTTTATAAATCTTATCCCTTTATAAACTCGTTTATGGTAGATTTTACGATAATAATCGGCGGAGAAGCGGGATTCGGCATAATGACAACTGGCGCAATGTTTTCACGTATTGCCACACGTTCAGGTTATGACGTGTTTGATTATATACAGTATCCTTCTCTTATCCGCGGCGGACACAATGCATATTTGGCACACATATCTGAAACCCCTTCTCATACCATGAATCCTATCATCGACTATCTCGTCTGTCTGAACAAAGATACCTATGTAAAACACAAGCATGAACTGAATGACCAAAGCCTGGTCATATACGATAAAGACGAATTCACCATTGAAGACCCTTATAAACTGGTCCATATTCCCATGAAAACAATCCTCAAGGAATTACAGGGTCAGACAGTCATGAAGAATACTATTGCGTTGGGTGCGATTCTTGCTTTGATGGGAACTGATCTCACAATCCTCAATGAAATCATCAGTAAGCAATTCGCAAAAAAAGGTGAGGAGGCAGTCAAGTTCAACAAGCAGTTTGCGGATAAAGGGTTTTCGTATGCGGTAAAGGAATACAGCCAGCATATTCAAAAACTATTAGTCAAACGGAAATCCGAGGAAAAAATGGTTATTTCGGGAAACGAAGCATTTTCACTCGGAGCGGTAATCGGCGATTGCCGTGTATATGTCGCGTATCCCATGACACCATCATCTTCAGTTTTGACTACCTTAGCGGCATGGCAAAATAAATCACAGATGATTGTCAGACATGCGGAAGACGAGATTTCCGTCATTAATACGGCTATTGGTGCATCGTTTGCAGGAGCTCGTTCAGCCGTAGGAACCTCAGGCGGAGGATTTGCTTTAATGGTCGAATCGATATCTTTTGCAGGTATTATTGAAACGCCTGTGGTTATTTTCCTGGCGCAACGGCCGGGACCGGCTACCGGTATGCCGACTTGGACAGAACAGGGAGATCTGCTGTTCGCGATTCATGCGGGTCACGGTGAGTTCCCGAAAATCGTGTTGGCGCCTGGCGACATGGAAGAAATGATCGAACTTTCTGCTGAAGCATTCAACCTGGCAGATATATATCAACTGCCGGTAGTTATTATCTCGGATATGCTCCTTTCAGAATCCCACGCCTCGATTGCAAGATCAAAGGTCGATGAATTCATCAAGAACTATAAAGTCAGACGGGGAAAAACAGTTGGGGTCCCATCCCAAACGCCGTACCTCAGATATAAAAGCACTGATGACGGTATATCTGAACGCTTGATTCCGGGGTATAAGGGCGTTTTTTACCAAGCCAATTCCTATGAACATGTTGAAGACGGGCACACGACTGAAGAAGCCGTATCGAGAATTCAACAGGCAGATAAACGTTCCCGTAAAATCCAAACATATTTGAACACGGATTTCAAAAAGCCTGAGATATATGGTGACGTTGGGTCTTCTTCCGTTATATTGGTGAGTTGGGGATCAAATAAAGGGGCATTGCTTCATGCACGGGAATTACTCCTACGAGACTCGGTACAAACGGCAATAATGCATTTTACATACCTACATCCATTGTCGGAGGAGATGATTTTGCCGCTGTTACAAACAAACAAACGATATGTTCTGGTTGAGAATAATGAAACAGGTCAGTTTGGAAAACTTTTGCGCATGGATATGGGAATTGACATAAAAGAAAAAATTTTACGTTATGACGGCAGGCCAATTACCAGTGATGAGATAGTGGAATATGTAATAAAAAGCAAAAATGATTAACGATTGTGTATATATACTATGACGTCGATACAGGATTTTTCAGGATATACGCCGACATGGTGCCCGGGATGCGGAGATTGGGGAATCGGTGTTGCCATCAAGAGCGCTCTGGTCCAACTTGGTTATGATCCGTCAGGTGTAGGTGTTGTATTTGGCATTGGATGTTCGGGTAATATGAATGATTTCCTGAATGCCTATGCGATCCACGGGTTGCACGGCCGAGCAATTCCCAATGCTATTGGCATTACGCTGGCAAATCATAAACTGCCGGTTTTGGCGGTTGTTGGAGACGGCGACTGTTATGGAGAAGGCGGCAATCATTTTGTTCACGCATGTCGGGGAAACCACGATATTACGGTTATTGTCCATGATAACGGCGTTTACGGGTTGACTACCGGACAGGTTGCACCAACCGCTCAGAAGGGGTTTAAGTCAAAATCTACTCCGGGGGGAATCATCGAAGTTCCGATCAATCCATTAACGCTCGCATTATCTGCAGGCGCAACGTTTGTCGCTCAATCGTTTGCCGGTGAAGCACCGCATATGGTTTCTATGATAAAAGAGGGTATACGACATAAAGGGTTTTCCCTGGTGAATATTTTGCAACCGTGTGTGACGTTCAATAAAATTAATACATATCAATATTACCGCGAGCATGCGTTCAAGCTCGAGAAAGGATACAGTAACTCTGATATTGATACGGCAATGGGCAAAGCTTTGGAGATGGGAAGGGAAAAATTTCCATTGGGGGTTCTGTATAAAGTGGAAAAACCAACATTTACCGAACAGCTTCCACAATTGGATGAAGACATACTTATCAACAGATCCCGTTACGAAAAATTTGAAGAATTGATAAAAGAGTTCGTATAATTATATAATTTATTTGAACGGATTATAAAGTTTAGCAAATCAATATAGCCCAATAAAACTATAGGTTAAGGGCAAAAAAACACCAATTGACAGTTAGCACTTACTATGTTATACTGCTAAATTATATGGCATTTTTAATCGACCCGCCAGAACAATCTATCTATCCAGTCGCAGCCGTACGCGACGGAATCGTATTTCCGAGTACGGAAAACGTCTTGGTTTTTGGCAGGCAAAAAAGTATCCACGCGATCAACGAAGCTCTAAAAAAAGACCGCAAAATCACTCTTGTGATGCAAAAAAACTCTTCGGTTGACGATCCTGTAAAAGAACAGCTCTATCATGTCGGAGTTCTTGCAACCATCGAGAAAACCGTCATCGGCGAAAAAGGCGAGATCAATGCTTTGGTAAAAGGCCGCGAAAAAATCAGAATTATTGAATATACGAAAGACGCCGATTTTTTCGAAGCAAAAGTACAGAACATAATCGATGTTCTCTATAATGACGAAGAATCACAAGCAATGGTAAAGTACATATCTGCACAGATCAAAAAAGCCATAAATTACGGTAAGACGGTTGACTTCGTTTTCCTCATGAATATTCTCAATATGACTAACCCCGAGGATTTTTCCAATCAAATCGCTATCGTGTTGGATATCAAACCGGAAGAACGCCAGGAATTATTGGAAATAACCGATTTAAAACAACGGTTAAAAAAAGAAGTAGACTACGTAAACAGGGAAATAAAGATACTGGAAATTGAGTTTAACATATCTTCGAAGACGCAAAAGAAATTCGAACAAGGAATGAAAGAATCATTTTTGAGGGAAAAAATGAAAACCATAGAAGAGGAATTGGGAGAAAAAGGAGAGGATAAAGATGCTCTCGAATATAGGGATAAAATTAAAAAAGCGAAGATGCCGAAAGATGTCGAAGAGAAGGCATTTAAAGAACTCAAGCGCCTAACACAGATGTCGCAGTTTAATCCGGAATCATCATATATACGAACTTATCTGGATTGGCTTGTGGATATACCATGGTCTCTTGCTTCATCAAATAACATCAACATCAAAGATGCGGAAAAGATTCTCAATGACGACCACTTCGGTCTCAAGAAAGTAAAAGAACGCATTCTGGAATATTTGGCGGTTATGGAGTTATCCAGGAAGAAAAGTGACGCTGAAAAAAAACACAAACAGCCGACGATTTTGTGCTTTGTAGGACCGCCGGGTGTAGGAAAGACATCTTTGGGAAAATCCATCGCACGTTCTTTGGGACGAAAATTTGTAAAAATTTCCCTGGGTGGTATACGGGACGAAGCTGAAATTCGTGGTCACAGAAGAACATATGTAGGCGCATTGCCGGGGAGAATGATCCAGGGAATAAAACAGGCAGGAACAAAAAATCCGGTATTCATGCTCGATGAAATCGACAAGATTGGGAGAGATTACCGAGGAGATCCGTCTTCAGCATTACTGGAGGCTTTGGATCCTGAACAAAACCATTCTTTTTCCGATCATTATCTTGAGGTTCCGTTCAATCTGTCGGATGTTTTTTTCATTACTACGGCGAATATTCTCGATACAATTCCCGATGCTCTGCTTGACCGATTGGAAGTCATTCATTTTCCAGGATACACAGAGGATGAAAAATACAATATCGCAAAGGAACATTTGATGAGTAAACAGTTGGAAGCGCACAATTTAACCACAAAAGACGTCAATATCACAGAAGCTGCTTTAAAGATGATAATAAGAAGGTATACAAGGGAAGCAGGCGTTCGTGAGCTTGAACGCCAGATTGCGACGGTCTTCAGAAAAATAGCGCGGGAGATTGTTGAGAAAAAGATCAAAAGCAAGATAGTTGGCGTTTCGGATCTGAATACTTATCTTGGACCTTACAAATATTCATCGCAGATGATTGAGGAAAAAGATACGATAGGGATCACCACTGGACTTGCATGGACCCAGGCCGGCGGAGATATTTTGTTTATAGAAGTTGCAGTAATGCCTGGTAAAGGTGGATTGACTCTTACAGGTCATCTGGGTGAGGTAATGAAAGAGTCGTGTCAAGCGGCGTTATCATATATCAGGGCGCGTTGGAACAAATTCGGGCTTGATAAGGATTTTTTCAACAAAATAGATATACACGTACACGTACCAGAAGGTGCAGTTCCCAAAGACGGACCTTCGGCAGGTATTGCGATAACAACTGCTATGGTATCGGCATTGACCAGGAATCCCGTGAAGCGGACAGTTGCCATGACAGGAGAAATAACTTTGCGCGGGCGTGCTTTGGAAATTGGCGGGGTCAAGGAAAAAGTTATTGCCGCACACAGAGCAAACATCAAAACCGTGATTATGCCCAGGGACAACAAAAAAGATCTTGAAGACATTCCTCAACACGTAATGAAAGACCTGAGTTTTGTTTTCGTAGATCATCTGGATGAGGTCTTGAAAGTTGCGCTTGCTAAACCGATTCACACTGAACATTAGGTATTAGATGATTTTTTTGAGCTGTAGATAGCTATTTCGAAGCTGATATATTGTATTATAAATTTTATACCCGAGTGGATTGATAACCAGATCAAAGCTACCGGTGAACTGTACGAACTGAGTACCGTATCCTTCTTTGAACCTGGTGAATCCTGCCCAGTCATGCGATTGGTCATATTGAGGAGGTAATGATCCCCACATGTCAAACGTTTGAGCTCCAAGTTGTTTGCCTAACCGTACCGCTTCCCACATGAGAAGATTTGCCGCCATCACATTTCTGAACTCAATTGACGTACCGCCATAAGGATAATAAAATTTTTTATCGAAATAAAATAGTTCATATGCAGCTAATGGGGTGTTTTGGTAATATGCTATTAGGATATGCGCGATCGATTTGTTTAGCGATTCCCATATGAACCGATGATATCGCGGCGTATGACCAAAGTAACGCTGCCGTTTGCAGGTTTCGAAGTACAGTTTGGAAAAAATCTCAAATCCGTTTTCGTTCGACATTTCTTTTACCGTGACTCCTTTTTTTTGGGCAAGGCTGATGTTGTACCGTGTTTTGTGGTGCATTTTTTTGAGAAGATCTTCCTCGCGTTTCGTAAGATCCAGCGTCTGCGTCCATTCCGGAAATAATGGGTGAGACGATTGAGTTATCTGATAGGTATTATTGATTAGATATTTGGTATTTGATATTGGTGATTTCTTGATATTCGGCTCTATTTTCACAAATATACTATTGTGTTTTTTGGCGTAATCGAAAATAAAATCCATAACTTCTTTGGTTGGCCAGGTTGATCGTGGGAGATAACCGACCGAATATGCGGTGTAAGGAATTGGATGAAAAGTTAATTGGAAGACGTTTTTTAATGTTTTGTCTTGGTACTCACTGAGGCGTAAAACGTTTATGCCCATTTTTTTTCTGGCCTCGCCCCATTCCCAGGATTGCAATGGATGAGAAGCTACGCTATTATATTTTTTATCGTCTACATCTTCGACAATCGATATCATATGATTTAGCCAACTGCCGCAGCACTTTTTATGACAGACAGGGTTTGTTCACCACATTTTTCCCAGGAGAATTCCTTAACGCGCAGTTTTCCTTTTTGAATAAGTTCAGTTCGCGTTTTTTTGCGTTTGATCAAGGTTTCTATTTTTTCAACCAGGTCATGGGAATCTTGAGGATCAAAGTACAAACATGCATCGCCTCCTATTTCGGGCAAGCTGGATGAAAATGAACTTATGACCGGGCACTTGAAGCTCATGGCTTCCAAAATTGGAATGCCGAACCCTTCGTATAACGATGGCAAAACAAAACAAAACGCGTTTTTATATAGAAATATAAGCTGTTGGTCAGTGACGTAATCGGTAAAATGCACGTCTTTATCCAGGCCCAGTTCAGTTGTTTCTTCAAATATTTGGGTGTATAGCCATCCTTTTTTTCCTGCTATTATGAGTTCGAATTGAGGATATTTATTTTTTAATGCCGAAAAGGCTTTAATAAGAAGGCTAATATTTTTTCGTGGTTGTAATGTGCCAACGTATAAAATATACGGTTTATCTTCGGTCCAAAGCTTAAATCTGCCTTTCTGTTCGTCATGTCTTAATTCGTATCCATTATAGATTACTTCGATTTTCTCTCCAGGTAATCCATATATAGTTACGATGTCTTTTTTTGTTGTTTTCGAAACGGCAATTACTTTCGCGGCTTTGTGCAGGGAAAATGAAGTCCATTGTTCCAGTTTAAATAAATCCTTTTTTAAAAAATCCTGAGGAAAAAATCTATACGATAGATCATGGATGCTAACCACTCTCGCAACAGGGCAGAATCGCGGAATGTAGTGGGCAGGAGAGAAAAATACGTCAACCTGTTGTTTTACATATAGGTTCAGAGGGAGAAAGATTTGCGACCATAGGAACGGTCCGGGTACGATTTCATAGGAAAAATAAGCATCTGGTTTAGGAAGCTCGGACAATGGTTTTGATGGAAGATATACGATAAATTTCAAATCCGCGGTTGCATTTTTTTTAAAATATTTTAGCAGATTGAGCGTATACACAGAAACGCCTACTTTGTGTTTCACGTTCGCTTCGTATCCATCAACACCTATATTCATATATTTGTCAAAGGGAACACAAAATGTTTGACATATTTTATCAAAAATTATTTCTTAAAGGTATGTAAGTATTGCGTAAGCTCGGTATAGTACCTGTTCCATTCAAACAGCTCAGCCCTTTTTTTGGCTTTTTGAGAAAATATTTTGCGTTTATGAGGATCGTTTAACAATGTGGTGAGGGATTGTGCGATATCTCCTATTGATAGGGGGTCGAAATATGTTACTGTATTTTCGCCGATTTCCTTTAGTGACGGTATATTGGAACACGCTACCGGTGTTCCGTATTTCATGGCTTCTGCAACAGGGTACCCAAACCCTTCCCATAATGAAGGATAGACAAAAACAACCGCTCGGCTATATAATACCGCTAAATCTTCGTTCGAAACATAACCTAAGAATCGGATACGCGGATTATCTATACGCCCCAGTTGTTCTCCCCATCCCGAAAGACCGACAATAAGGAGATCAATATTTTGGTTTTGGAGGTTACTGAAGGCCGTTATGAGGCGGGAGAGATTTTTTCTCGGTTCGATTTTGCCTACGGATAAAATATACGGTCTGTCAATATGGTATTTTTTTGGTACGTTAAGCTCGGCGTTTTTTGATGGTATCGTAATTTCCACACCCGGATAAATGACTCGCATGGTTTTGTATGGGATATGAGTATATCGGATGAGATCATCTTTGGTCGCTTGCGAGTCGGTTATGATGAGCGATGACTCTTTTTGTACGCGTTTAAGTCTCATGGACTGCGTAAAGCGGATGAATGGATGCACGGTTTCCGGATATCTGATAAAACTAAGGTCATGTATAATCGTGATCTTTTTTGTTGTTTTTGAAGGAGCTTCCGCCCAATCCGAAGTAATAAACCAATCCAAATCTGGAATGATAGAATCTATCGGCATGATACCCAGCGTATTCCAGACAACCGATAAAAGGGTAGGCGGAATGGATTTAGTAATCAAGGAAAAATGTTTCGATTGGATTATTTGCAGTATCTCTTTGGAGATTGGTTTACGCAAGGATGAAAAAAATAAATACCATTTATCATCTATATTATAATTCGTGATTGCATGCACCAATCCCCTGGTGAAACGGCCTACTCCTGTACCTTCATAAACACTTTGTGAAATATCGATGCCTATCTTCATGGGTCGTACAGATGAAACTTATGACATAATAATCGTTTTATATACTTTCTCAAGTTTCAAAGCAATGGATTCCCAGTTGTATTTTTCCTTGACCAACGCGTATGCGTTCTCTCGGATTGATTCGTATTGTTTTCCGTGAGAAAGAATATATCGCGAGTTCGAAACAAAATCATCTGCGTCTTGTGCAATCAAAACATGTTTCTTGTCCTGAAGTTCCAAACCTTGAACGCCTGTTTTGGTGGAAATTACCGGAACTCCCGATGACATCGCTGCCAATATTTTCAGCCGCGTTCCTCCGGGTCCGAAAATGGGTGCTATGAATAAGGTAGCTTCACCAAATAGCGTCTTGACGGTTTGAAAATCGTCAGGTGGAATATTGGTGATGGTAACTGCTTGTTGTTTCAGGTAAGGCATTTTATGCGCATTCTGTCCAGAAATCACTACGCGGATTTTTGGGATATAGACAATAAGTTTAGGAACTATAAAGTTCACCAAGTACCGAGCGGCTTCGATATTCTGAAGCCAGTTGAAATTGCCTTGAAAAATTACCAACGGGTTACGCAGGTCTTTTGGTTTGAGGTGTTTGACAATCATATCTTCACCAGCGCCGTTCGGGATGATCGATGTTTGAGTCTCTGGTTCAAGATCTTTAATAATCTGTTCGTCTGCTTGAGATACTGCGGCAACATTGTTTGCTTTTCTCCAGTAAAATCGTTCCCAGTACTTCAGTTTGATGATATCGAGAGAAAACAGGAAGCGCATATAAAAGGGAAGTGAGTTAACGAAATGTTGATAAACCTTGTATTCTATTGTTTGTTCGACCAAAATAATCGGAACTTTGGTGTCAGGAATATGAGGCATGATATAGAACGTTTCGGCATGGATGACGTCAAACCGTTCATTCTTCAGGAGTTGCGCAATCGTACTTTTGGCTTCAGTTGAATAATTGCGGATGATGAGGAAAGGAAGCGGGGAGAATATCGCTTTAACAACATTGTTGAACTGCCATGGTTTTTTTGACCTGCGGCATAAATATATTTTTTTACAGTATCGTTTAAGGTGGGACAAGTATTTTTTTTCGCTGTCATCTTTATAAAGTGCCACAAGGGTAATATGGTGTTTCTTACTCAGATGCTTAAGGAGATTGAGCGTGCGGATCTGACCACCAGAAGAAGGAGGAAACGGGACATACGGTGTCAGCATCAATATTTTCATGGTTCGATCAACTCACCATGCATTAACAGGTAAATTTGCATGATTATCTTATATCCCATATTAATAGTATATAACCCCAAGCTTGTTGAAGGGTCATAAAGCAAACATGGTGAATGTGTTGTTTTCGAATACCACCTGATAGTTTTCGCCTTTGAGTTTTTGAATTTCCGGTTGGTTCAACGTAACGAGATATTTATAGCCCAGTTTTTTAAGTTCAGGCGGATCTCTATAGATTGAAGGTGCTCCCTTACGGTCCATGAGATAGAGAAGAGTTGTATCTCCTTCGCGGTCTGTGACGATCTTGTCTGTTGGATCGGTGATTGTTTTCACGATATTGGCGATCTGAGGAAGTTCAGGTGGGTAATCGTAATACCCGCGCACATTGTAAAACGAAAAAAACAACGAAAGTGCAAATAATACCAGAACCAGCGGATAGGTTATAAACGGACTGATGAAATGTTCACGTTGTTCAAGGACATATGCTGTTCCGATGCCGACGAACAGGGCGACTGCCGGCAGGATAAAGGTTTGGTAATACTCATGTTGTACATTTCCTCCTTGGAATACGAAAAGATACGTTAACGCAGACAATAGAATAGAATACAGGATATAGCGTTTTTGTTTGACTATGGCGCCGAGCACGAGAAAAAAAGTCAGGTATCCGCCCAATATGTAATTATTCAAACGTTCGAAGAATATCCACCTGAAAAAAGCCGGCCTGAAAAATATGCTCTGCAGTCCCTGATACGTGTTGACGCTCGTTATGAGCCAGGTATTCGGTGGTATGCCTTCTGGATATTTGAGCATATATATTCTCCATAGTCCTAACGGTATTCCCGCCAGGATGAAGAAAGCATAAAAAAAAGGGTTTTTCAGGAATCCGATCTTGTATTTTTTTATGAACATGGCCAAAAGCGCTATACCGTAAAAGATTGCCGGAGGCTTAAGAAGCAAGGAAACCGCAAACGTGACCATGGAAAGGATGAGATAGACAAAACCCAGTTTTTTTCGCTTCGTCCCGCTCCAAACATAGAGAAAGAAGATAGATATGAATATGAAAGAAAGAGATGTGGTTTCAGGGAGGATGACGCGCGAAAAAAAGACGAAAAACGGAAAGGTCGCGTAGACGCCTGCAGCTATGATCGCCGTAATCCTTGAAGATTCTTTCAAGGAAAGATAATAGAGAATGGCGATAATAAAGAGAGAGAAAAAAACAGACGTGAGCCTGCCGTATTGGACAAGATCGACAACGGGAAAATAGGTATATGCTTCGGCGACAAGGGCATTGTACAGGGGGAATTCCACGTACCGGTATCCCTGCGGGTTTTCCATGCCGGTCTGGTTACTTGACAGGTCGTCATAACGCGGATGCAACAGATCGACACCGTTCCTGACATAATTGCGCGTTACTGCTGCAGTATCCGCCTGTCTCCATGAATGCAGATCGGCGAGCGGGGTATTGATTTTATAGAGTCTGAATGCCACCGCTATGACGATGATGATAAACAGGATTACAGCATCCAATAGTTTGAATCTATTGGGTTGCTGAGAATCACTTTCTTTTTTTTTCATGGTTTTTTGCTGTTAACGTAACTATACGTACCGTACCCATATAGAAACCGGCAATCATCCAGAAAAAGAATGCATCCTTGGATGCTTCCAGAACATCAATATATATACCATTGACCAGAAGACCAAACATGCCGAAAAGGAATGCTAGCATAAGGTATTGTTCGTCGATCTGCACTTTTTGGAGAATGCCCCAGATTTTTTTGACGAATAGAAAAAGAATAAAACCCAAACTTAAGAAACCGAACAGGCCGAACTCTCCGAGATTGCGCAGGAAATCATTGTCAGTCGCCTCGGTTATAGCTGATGGACCAGCGCCGAAAACCGGATTTTTTAGGAACGCATGGATTGCGCGTGGCCACTCGACCTGTAATCTGGTGGCAAACGAGATATCGGAAACTACCGTTTTGATAGGTTTAAGATTGGCAGCCATTGATGCGGCTAATTGTTCAGCTTCGGCAGTGCTTATTTTTTGACCTTTTTGTTTCGCCTGATCAGTAATGTTGCTGACAAGGTTTTGTTGAAGTAATGATTCGTTCACCGGACCTGTTGCTTTAGTCCCGCCGACATAGAATGTACCTGCCGGTACCTGTTTCGATGTGATTGTTTGAGGAACCACAACCTGACCTGTGAACTGGTTGACGAAGATCTGTTTAACCATGAACGTACGTTGTAAACGCGATGTCAGCTGGTTCGAGGTCAGGGCAAATATGATTGTTATCACCGCAAGGATGATTGCCGATTTTGGTTTTTTCATGACCAGAAGCAACGGGAAGAAGGATACTATAAAAGAACCAAAGCTTGCCCTGGATGCGGTCAGCATCAGAACGAAAATAGCCAGGATTATTATACCGAAATAATATAGATTTTTTTTAAGGAAATAATAAGCGGCGATAATAGGGGTAAAGAACACAATATATGCGCCAAGATCATACTGGCCTGCGAACGTGGAAGATACGCGCGCATCCGGAGTCAGGAACAGTAAATATCCTTTTGCGTATTCCGGATTCATGGTTTGGACCGCCGGCCAGCCGATGAATTTTTGCCCGATGCCGTAAACCATTACCAGAAAGAATACGAATATATTGAGGCCGAGATAATAGAAAAAATCCCTTTTGGACTTGATCAACGAAACCGCGATAAAAAACACGCTCATGTATTCGACGCGTCTTGCAGCGTTAAGGAAACCCAGATTGCGAACGGCAATGGTTTTTGACACATAGAATCCATAGACGAACGATGTAAACATCGCAAGCCAGAATACCAGAAACGGAATCAGGAAGTATCTGTTGACCGTCGCTTTTTTCCGCAGCAACTGGATCATATAGACCAGAACAAAGGCGACCATGTAAAAATCCTCTGCGCGGATTGCAATATAGGTAAAGTTAACCATTTTTATGGGAAACTTTGGATACAGAGGAATCAAAAAAATGTAAACGCTCATCATAATCTGAAGAAGATGGGTATCAATCCATCCGTGCAATTTGGAGAGCTTTTTCATAGGTTTCGACCAGATAGCTGTTATGAAATAATTTGCCTAATGCGATTGCTATCAAAGACTTTAATTGTAGCATAGTTTTAACCAAAAAAAGCGAGAACCCTTTTTTATAGTGTTTTTTGTAAAAGTAGCAGAATCCCCGGTATACCTGCAAAATCGGATAGGTTTTGCCGTTGCTTGAGGCGCTACCCAGATGAATGAACCGCGCGTCAGGATAAAACCACACTCGAAATCCTTTTTTTTTGGCCCGGTACAGCAGATCGATTTCGTCCATATACATAAATATATTCTCGTCGAAGCCGTTAAGGCGCTCATAATATTCTTTTTTGGTCAGGATGCATGCGCCCGATATCCAGTCGACTTCTTTTACATAGTCGGGAGAGTAACGAGTCAGGCCCCAATAATCACCCCTCAAGAACAAGGCGCCGAATATGACGGGCGGCGTATAAAACGGTCCGCAGGAGGGCTGGGCAGTCATATCTTTATTTAGTAATTTCCCGCCTAGGAATTGAACTTCCTTTTCATGAGTTTTGTAATAATCTAACAGTAGTTCTATGGCATTTTCAAGCGTTTCAGTATCAGAGTTAAGAAGCAAAACGTACGTTCCTTTAGCCTCTTGTGCTCCTTGATTATTTGCCTTCGCAAATCCTCTGTTGTCTTTGTTATTTATGATTTTTAGATTTATATTTTTGATCTGTGATTTGATATTTGATATTTGTGATTGTGAGCCGTCGCTTGAGTTATTGTCAATTACGATGATTTCGTACGGTATCTGGGTATCGTGTATCGATCTGTACAAAGATTCCAGGCAGGTTTTGGTTATTTGGTTGGTGTTATGGGAAATAATGATGATGGAAAGTTCGATATTTGATTTGTACATATAGTTTATATTCATGGTATATAATTATACCATTGTAGCTAGCGTAGCTCAGCGGTAGAGCACTCGTTTCATAAGCGAGACGTCACAGGTTCGAATCCTGTCGCTAGCACAAGCTTTGGCAGGCTGGTAAGCGCTAGGTTACAGGTTCATTTACTCCGAAAACGAAGTTTTTAGGGAAACCCGCACTTTATACCTTAATTGATAAATTAAGATACTAGCACTTTTCTCCAGCGTTATTAATTTCTTTAATTTAAGTTAATTTATTTTTTGAGGTAATGAAAGTAGAATTAAAGTAAAATCTGGAGGATTAACAATTCTTGTATAAATAAATCGCTTTATTACTAATAAATCAGCATCTCCCGATACTAAATAATTTGCTTTTCCATCCTTAGAACATTCTAAATATTTGTTGTCTTTTGGATCTCTACAAATTGCAACATGGGTAACTATATTAATAAATATAGAGTTACTTAAGATAAATTTTATTAAAGATTCTATGTCTAATGAACTAATATATCCTCTTAATTCCAACTCTGTTAAAATCGCTTTAATCTCATTTAAAATATCTTCGGATATTAATAGCTTGTACAAATTAGCGTATATCGAGCCTCTAATTTTTGATATATTTTCTCCTGGAGATATAAGAAATGAAACAATAACATTACAGTCTAGAACGACTTTCATTATTTACTGACTCATTGGTAATTCGCTTCGTATTTTCTCAATTAATTTAAAAGCATCTTCCTCAGATAAATTCATTCTTGATGCTGTTTTAGCAATAATGCTAAAATCGTCACTAAAGTATCCTTCCGTAAAACTTTTATCAGTTACCGTATTAATCATTAACGGGGCATTACTGCTTCCAATTGTTTGATTAAAATCACTATTGTAAATCATATTATTTAGTTTTCTTTTCTATAACGTTTAATAGACTTGAACCTATTTTATTATCATTAACAAACACTTCTACTTCGTATTTATCATACGAAGTAAATTGTATTCCTATCATATCAACTACTAAATTAACTGAATTGTCTTTATTATTCCCTTGTGGATGAAATGATATGTGTATAGGTCTTTTTAACTTTATATATACCTCTTTGCTATCTTTAATTTTTATATCAACTATAAATGATTTTTTAGGATCATTAATTAATATAGAACAGACTAGAAAAAATCTAAGTAAAGATCCAGGAATCGTTACTAAATTAATATTCTGGAAAACTCCTAATACGTTCAGCTTGCCAAACTGATCTACATTTGCAGCATCAGCAAATAACAAATATTCTAATTTATATTGTTCCATAGCCTTATTATATCAAATATTTTATCTTAATACTTTAATTATGCCACTCTAATTGATAGATTTCAATTGAAATTGTATATTACTTCCAGTCCGGCAGGTAGTATTTTTTTCCTTTTAGGTTTTTCGGCATGTATTCTTGAATGATATTCCTGCCAGATTCTTTTTCAACAAGCCAGGGGTATCTAACATGTCCTTTCCCATAGCCTAATGATTTCATGACCTTATTTGATGGATTCCGTAGGTGCAAGGGAATCGGATCAAGATTTTCCTCGTCTATGTCTGCCATTGCCTGTTGGATTCCTGAAGTGGACGCGATGGATTTTCTTGCAGTTGCCAAATAGGTTGCCGTTTGCGCAAGAATAAGTGCCGCTTCCGGCATGCCGATCATATGAACAGCTTGCATGCAGTTTGTCGCGACAACAAGAGCGGTTGGTTGCGCATTGCCGATGTCTTCTGATGCGAAAATCACCATGCGACGGGCAATAAATACAGGATCTTCACCTGCTTTTATCATGCGCGCAAGATAATGTAATGTCGCATCAGGTTGGTTTCCCCGCATGCTTTTGATGAATGCTGATATCGTGTCATAATGCCAGTCGCCTTTTTTGCCATAATAAATTGCTTTTTGTTGCACCGCGTCTTCAGCAACTTTGAGCGTCACTTTTTTGTTGATCGATGCAGCAAGTTCTACGGCATTGATTGCTGTTCTTCCGTCACCGTTCGCGTGTTTGATGATGTGTTCTAATGCTGCTTTATCCCAGGTGTGTTTGGGATAAAATTTGATCGCACGTTTTACCAGTATTCCGATTTCCGGCTCACTCAATGCATAGAGGACATAGATCTGACTTCGTGAAACTAAAGGTGCAATGACTTCGAATCCGGGGTTTTCCGTTGTCGCGCCGATGAGCGTTATGGTTCCGTCTTCCACAGAGGGAAGAAATCCATCCTGCTGGGATTTGCTGAATCTGTGGATTTCGTCGATGAACAGAATCGTGTGTTTGGAGAAAAGCGTTCGGTCATCTTTTGCTTTTGCAATAACTTTCCTGACATCCGCAACTCCTGACGTGACCGCGGAAAATGGAATAAAATCAGCTTTTACGTAATGGGCGATCAACCGTGCGAGCGTTGTTTTGCCGCACCCCGGAGGTCCCCACAAAACCATGGAGGTTATTTGTCCGCTTTCGAGCATACGTCTGATAAATCTTCCTTTTCCGACCAGGTGATCCTGTCCGACGAACTCATCTAACGTTTTCGGCCTCATGCGGTCGGCAAGTGGCGCCGTATTTTCCATATTGACTTAATTATTGATATGTTATAATTAACTTACTAAAAACGAGGGAGAGACCGTAAGGCTC
>CAZBEJ010000002.1:0-40830 GCA_964490915.1 uncultured Gammaproteobacteria bacterium | reverse complement strand
TTCCGCATCAGAGGCTGTTTTCGAAACTCCCAATACTTCGTAATAGTCTGCCATATATTGTGGAATACTTAATTCACTACTTCACCCTCTTCAACATCTTTTTTGTCTCCGGAAGCTTTGTCAGAAGCAGATTTTCCATCCTTGTCTCCTGCTGGTTGAGCGCTCGGCGGTTGCTGGCTTTGTTTATTATACATGGCTTCTCCCACTTTCGAGAGCGCATCTGAAAGCTCTTTGGTTTTGTTCTCAATTTCCTCGCCTGTCCCTTTTTCCAGGCTGTCTTTCAAACTCTTGATCTTTTTTTCGATATCCTCTTTCACGTCCTTGGCAACTTTATCGCCTGCATCTTTCAAGGACTTTTCCGCAACATATATCATATTGTCTGCCTTATTCCGCGCTTCAATCTTTTCCTTGTCTTTACTGTCCTGTTCCGCGTTTTTCTCGGCTTCTTCCTTCATCTTGCTAATTTCATCTTTGGTTAAACCAGTTGACCCGGTCAAACGAATACTCTGCGTTTTACCAGTTGCTTTATCTTTCGCAGTAACCGTCAATATGCCGTTTGCATCGATATCAAATATTACCTCTATCTGTGGTACGCCGCGCGGTGCGGGCGGTATGCCCTCAAGGATAAAGCGCCCCAAGGATTTGTTATCTTTTGCCATAGGTCGTTCACCCTGTAACACATGGATTTCCACCTGTGTCTGGTTATCGCCCGCAGTGGAATAGACCTCTGTTTTGCTGGTCGGCACCGTAGTATTTCTGGTAATCATCGGTGTTGTTACACCTCCCAAAGTTTCAACACCCAAAGTCAACGGTGTCACATCCAATAAAACTACGTCTTTAGTTTCTCCGGTCAATACTCCTGCTTGGATCGCCGCACCAATCGCAACAACCTCATCGGGATTGACTGATCTGTTGGGTTCTTTTCCGAAGAATTTCTTAACTTCCTCGATGACCTTCGGCATTCTGGTCATACCTCCAACCAAAACCACTTCGTTGATTTTCGATACGTCGACCTTTGCGTCTTTCAAACACGCCTTTACCGGTTCGAATGTTTTTTCGATCAGGTTACCAACCAAAGATTCGAGTTTTGCGCGGGTCAATTTGATCACCAAATGCTGTGGCTGATTGTCTTTGACCGTAATAAAAGGTAGATTCACTTCCGCTTCCATTGAAGTTGAAAGTTCTATTTTTGCCTTTTCGGCTGCATCACGCAAACGCTGCAATGCCTGCGGGTCTTTTCTCAGATCCACACCGTTATCTTTCTTGAACTCGTCTGCTAAATAATCTAAAATTACTTTGTCAAAATCATCTCCGCCCAAGTGTGTATCGCCATTGGTTGCTTTAACCTGGAATACGCCTTCACCTAGTTCAAGAACCGTAATATCAAATGTTCCTCCGCCAAGATCGTAAACAGCAATGGTATGTGAGTGTTTTTTGTCCAATCCGTACGCTAGTGCAGCTGCAGTAGGTTCATTCAAAATGCGAACAACCTCAAGACCTGCAATCTCACCTGCCTGCTTGGTTGCCTGGCGTTGAGAGTCGTCAAAATATGCGGGAACCGTAATAACCGCTTTGTCGACCTTCCCACCAAGATATGCTTCTGCATCGGATTTGATCTTCTGTAAAACCATTGCCGAAATTTCCTGAGGAGTGAATGTTTTTCCTTCTACTTCAATGTCAGCCATCTGGTCACGTCCTTCTTTGATTTTGTACGGCAACCATTTCATGTCGTGTTTAACTGATTCATCCGTATATCTTCTTCCCATCAATCGTTTGACCGAGAAAATGGTATTTTTCGGATTGATCACCATCTGGCGTTTCGCAACATCACCAACTACCCTCTTTATCGGATCGACAACAGACGGGATGACATTCCTTCCCTCCTGGGAATAGATGACTTTAGGTTTTCCGCCTTCCATAACTGCTACGCATGAGTTTGTTGTACCGAGATCGATACCTATTACTTTAGACATAAAATTAAAATGAATTTGTAATGTATAATTAACCCTGTTTCTTCTTTCCGACTTTAACCCTCGCTACTCTTATTATTTTATCTGATAATCTGTATCCCGGTCTTACTTCTTCAACGACCTCACCGTCTTTATCGCTTTCTACTACTTCCGTACATTCCATTTCAACCGGATCGAATTTCTTGCGCAAAACTTCAATTTTTTTTAATCCACGGGACGCCAATACTGTTTGAAAACTTTGTACTCCTAACGAGACACCTTGGTCATGTGGATATTGTTTTTGGACACTCTCAAAGGTATCCAATACCACTAACAGTTCATGGATTATCTGTTCTGCGGCCCGTTGAATCACTCTTTCTTTATCCTGTTGAGCCCTATGTTCCAGATTTTGATAATCAGCCAAAGCACGCAAATATTTGTGCCTGAATTCATCCGTTTGTTTTTTCGTTTCTTCCAGTTCTTTTTTTACATGTTCTAATTCTTTGAATCGCACTTCTCCGTCTTTATGCGGTACATTGGAATGACCTTGTTGATTTTGTTTTACTGGTTTTTTGTCATCCATACCAAACATTCCGCTAACTCTCAATTTCTTTATTCCTGAGTTTTCATGATTTCTCCAATAAGATTGGAAAAATACCTGATCTGAGGTATAATTTCATCATAATACATACGCTTCGGACCCACAACACCAATAATGCCTTTGATGTGCAAATTCTCAAATTCTCCTAATACGCTCGCGCATGCCTCGAACATCGGATCTCTGAAATCCTCTTCTCCCAATAAATATACGATTTCTTCCTGCAACGGGTCAAATTCATCCAATATGCGTTCCCAGTAATTTACCTGATCAAGCCGCTCAAACACATTCCTGGAAAGCGTGATATCCAAAAACTCAGGCTGACTTAATAGATTTGCTATACCTGCATAATATACGTCTCCCGCATTGGTCGCTACCAAAGACAAAAGGCCTGTTTTGTGTGACAATACTTTGGTGGCCTGCGACAGCAATCTATGCGTCTCCTGTCGCTCATCCCAGATGCTGTTTTTGTATGATACTTCGTCTATTGTGGAAAGATCCTTTTGCTTCATCAGGTGTTTGATATAGAACCTGAATCCCTTTGCAGACGGTACGCGGCCCGAGGAAAAATGCGTTTTCTTAAGATAACCTTTTTTAGCCAATTCAACCATCTCGTTCCTGATGGTTGCCGGCGAAACGCCAAGCTTGTATTTTTTTTCCAGAATTTCCGATCCGACCGCCTCACCGGTCTCGGTATATTCCTTGATTATAGTCCTTAAGATATCGATCTGTCTTTGTGTCAAATCTTCCATGTTTTATACCCAACATTGTCTACTTCTCCTCATAAATGTTATGGTATTAGCAATAATAATACAACTCTGCTAATCTGTCAAGTGGTAATGATGTTATAATTAAACCATGATTGCCTTACCCGATTACGTCGGAACATTCATGTCAATATTCAAAAAAAACGGTTTTCAGATCTATGTGGTCGGCGGAGCGGTACGAGATCTTTTGCTGGAAAGAAACAAACAGGACGGGGTAAATTGGGACTTTGCAACCGACGCTACACCCGAAGAAATTCTCAAGATTTTTCCTGAAGGATATTATAATAATCAGTTTGGTACGGTCGGCGTTTCCCAGGAAATCAAAGGAGAAAAAATTGTGTTTGACGTAACTACCTTCCGTAAGGAAATCGATTATACAGACAAGCGCCATCCGGATAAAATACTGTGGGCAAAAACAATCGAGGAAGACCTAAACCGTCGTGATTTTACCATTAATGCCATTGCGTATGACGGGAAAAAAATCATTGATCTTTATAACGGAAAACAGCATCTAGAACAAAAGCTTATTGTGACTGTTGGTGATCCCGATAAACGGTTCTCTGAAGACGCGCTTCGTCTTATGCGTGCCATACGTTTTGCGTCAGAACTCGGGTTCCTCATCGAGGATAAAACCCGTGCCTCCATTCAAAAAAACGCTTCGCTGATCGGGCATATTTCATGGGAACGTATCAGGGATGAGCTCTTGAAAATTCTTGCGAGCGATCATCCGGCGGAAGGAATCCTGTTCATGAAAAACACCGGATTACTCGCTCATGTGTTATCCGAGGTAGATATCTGTTTCACGATTCCGCAAAAAAGCCCAAAACGCCACCACATCTACGACGTCGGGACTCACTTGGTCATGGCACTTAAATCATGTCCGTCCAACGATCCGATCACTCGACTGGCAACGCTTTTGCACGACATCGGCAAAGCAAAAACATTCAGAAAAGACGATGAAACCGGGTTGATTACGTTTTATAACCATGAAGTCGCGGGAACGAATATGGTAGAGAGAATCGCGGAGCGGCTAAAACTGTCCAATGAGCAAAAAGAAAAGGTCGTACGTTTGGTAAAGTATCATCAGTTTACGGTCAGTGAACTGCAGACAGACAAGGCAGTACGCAGATTCATCAGAGAACTCGGTAAAGAATATCTGCAAAATATGCTGGATCTTCGAACAGGCGATCGGATCGGCTCAGGTGCGACACCGACATCATGGCGGCTCGAGCTATTTAAAAAGCGTCTTATTGAAGTGCAAAAACAACCATTCACCGTTGCCGACCTAAAAGTGGATGGAAATGATGTAATGAAACTGCTGAAACTAAAACCAGGGCCGAAAGTCGGCGAAATTTTGAAAAAATTGTTTGACCAAGTGGTCGAAGGAAAATTAAAAAATGAAAGAGAAGGCTTGTTAAAAGAAATCTCAAACTTCAATTAATTGAAGTGAGTTTTCTCTTCCCCTATAGTTGTAGATTGTCCGTGACCAGGATAGACCGTTGTTGTTTCGGGAAACGTGAGTATCGTTTTTATTGACTGTATTAGATCGCTTTTGTTGCTATATGAATGATCGTATCCTCCTATGCCGTTTTTAAATATCGTATCACCGGTAATAAGAATTTTTTCTTTTTTAAGATAATAACAACAACTTCCCGGTGTGTGACCTGGGGTTTGCAGAACTTGAAGCTTAAAACGCTGAACGTGAAATACTCCTTTTTTTAGAAATTTAATATTTGTTGGTTTGAGAATTGTAGGCTGATACCCTAAAAAATATCCCGCCGTTCCAATCAATCGATTTACCAGAAATACATCTTTATTGTTTATATATAAGGGTACATTAAATGATCGCTGAATTTCTCCAACCGCCATGATGTGATCAAAATGCCCGTGGGTTGCAAGCATTCCTGCTAATTTAAGATTTTTCCTTTGAAGTTCTTCCAGAATAAACGAAGCATCATCTGCCGGATCAATAATCAAACATTCCTTATCCTGAATTAAAAAATAACAGTTTGCCTGTAGTTGTCCCAACGAATACCGCAGAATCTGCATTTTCTTATTGTATCACGATTATGAACGCTGCCATTCCACGAAATCACAACCTGTAGCCATTTTTTGCTGGGGATCCCATTGATTGGTCGAACACTTTTTTAATTTTTTTCCGGAAACAGTGGTGAACAAAACCAATTTAGCCCCACATTTCGGGCAATTTTCATCAAGCTGCTCCGTCGTTCCTTTCAACCATTCTATATAGTCGCACCCTCCGGCTGTTTTGGTTTTCGGATCCCAGGTCGCAGTGGAACATTTTTTCATCTTTTTTCCGAATCGTGTTATAACCAACAATAACGGTGAACCACATTTTGGACATTTTTCTTCAAGTTGCCGGGGTTCAATCGGCAACCATTTCACGTAGGTACATCCGTCGATCGTATGCGTTTCCGGATTCCAAGTTCCTGCGGAACAGCGCTGCAGTTTTCTTCCCGACTTCGTTTCGGAAACTGCAGCAAGTTCTGATCCGCATTTAGGGCATACTTCCTTTTCTCCTATTACCATTGGTATCCCGTCTGATATGTTTTTCGGCATAGTGAATAAAATAAATTTATAATCTGCAAAATCATTTCCTTTTGTTTTCCAACCAAACGAGAATAGGGGTTGCGACGAACGGTGAAGAATAGGTTCCGGTTATCGTACCAATCAACAATGTCGCCACGAAAAATCGAATGGTCACACCGCCTAATACGGTAAGAGCGAGAAGCATGAAAATAATAGTCATCGAGTTATTCAAAGACCTCACCAATGTTTCGGTCAATGCCTTGTTCGCGCCAACCCCCATATTCGATACTTCTCCATAACTCCGATATTCCCGTATCTTGTCAAAAATAACAATGGTATCATGGACTGAAAACGACATGGCGGTCAAAACGGCAGTGACAAACATGGTATCAACCTGCGCGCCTAAGAAATGAGACAGCAAAGAATATGTTCCCAAGACCACCAACAGATCATGGAACATCGCCAAAATCGCTGCAAACGCAAAATTAAACCCTTTGAATGCGAAACTCATATAAAGGAGGATTCCCACGATTGCCAAGATGGATGCAACGACCGTCTTTATCATGGTTTCCTGCCCCAGTACCGGACCGACTGTTTCCGAAAGATTGACCGTCAAGCTGGTATTGAATGTCCTGGTCAAATCCTGTTTAATGGCATTTTCCGTTTTTTCGTCTATTGCTTTGGTCCGGACTGACAGGACATTTTTTGTTTCCTGTACGCTGATTATTTCCGCTTTGTTAATCGCGAATATTTTCTTCACTTGATTCAGATCCATGGGTTTTGTGGAACTGTATTCTAGGTTGGTTCCTCCGACAAAATCAATGGAAAACACATATCCCCATCGCAGCAGAGAAAACAATCCGGCAAGTATGACTGTTGCCGAAATGATGAAATAGACCCATTTGTATTTCAAAAAGTCAATCATTGTTTATAGAAAAAATCTATTAACCTTCTGGTTATGACTACGCCGGTAAACAAACTGGTCGCAACTCCTATCGCCAGAGTCAAGGCGAATCCCCGCACCATGCCAAACTGCGGAAGAAAATCCCAGCTGAGTGGATTAAACAAGATGAATGCAACAATCAATGTCGTGATATTCGCATCTTTGATCGCATCGATTGCCCTGCCGAATCCAAGTCGAATCGCAATGTCGAATTCCCTGCCTTTGCGCATTTCTTCTTTGATACGTTCGAATATCAGGATGTTCGCGTCAACCGCCATGCCGATTGAAAGGATAAATCCGGCGACACCGGGTAACGTCAAAACGACCGGAATCGCGCGGAAAATCGCGAATGAAATCAGGCCATATATAATTAAAGCCATGGCAGCAATAATACCCAATGCACGGTAGTATACCACCATAAAAAGCAAAACCATCAATAACCCAACTGCTCCTGCGTAAACACTTTTCTTTACTTCCGATGCACCTAAGGTCGGACCAATATTGTGTTGTTCAACCAGTTTTATCGGGAGAGGAAGGGCACCTGAGTTGATAGTGATAGCCAATTGTTTCGCATCGTTGGTCGTAAAATTTCCTGTTATCACCGCATTACCGTCTGTAATAGGCTGCTGTACAACGGGAGCGGAAATCAGTATATTATCGATAAATATCCCGACCGGTTTTCCCACGTTCTTTGTTGTGATATCGGCAAATTGCCGGGCACCCCGACTGCTGAATGACAACGAAACCTCGGGCTTTCCTGTTTGCGGATTAAATGTCACGCTTGCTTTTTTTACACCTTTTCCTGTCAAACCAGTATCTTTGGTAAGTTGTTCAAAAATAGCGGATGGTGTTGCAAGATTTGCCGATGAAGACGCTTCTTCTTTAAATGAAAGCTGTGCGGTCTGTCCGATCAAGCCGATTGCGTCTGCGACATTGGTAATACCGGGTAGGTCCACACTGATACGATAATTATTTCCTGTTTTTATTGTCTGGACGATCGGTTCTGAAACACCAAAAAAATTCACTCGTTTTTCTATGATATCTTTTGCGGAGTTCAGTGCATCCTGCAAATCAGCCGGCTGCAACTTGGAAGTATCTGCTTCAAAAACTAAATTGCTTCCTCCTTTCAGGTCAAGACCGAGTTTGGTCACAAACTGTTTTTGGATATGCATGCCGAAAATCGAGCTATTGATGCTTAAAGGATTGATGGTGTAGTTGATATTATATTTCCCCATCTGAAATCTGATCGGGAAATTCTCAGGAAGATCGATCGAAAGGATAAGAATTGAAATTAATAATATTATCAGCGTTTTAATTAGTTTCATCGTAATTTAGATTTATTTTAACAATTCTTCTTCATTACCCACCAACATTACTTTGGGCTGCTTTAAAAAACGCCAAATAAACGGATCATTATTCCGTTTCCTAAATATGAATTCATCGTCGTCCATGACCGTATAATTGATTGTTCTGCCGTATGTCTTTTCTGTCTCGGCCATAATACTTTCCACCTCCGGAACCACGATAACACCGACAAATAACACATAAATTTCATCGTCTTTAATTACGATATTTTTTGAAAGTTTCGTGGAAACCGCAATATGTTTGACCTTGCCTATTTTTGATCCCCTTTTTTCAACGGCGAGAGCAAACACGCCAGTCTTGGTAAAAATACGCATAAACTCGTCGTAAAACGTGTAGTTTTTGTTGAGGAAATAAAACACCTTGTTCAACCTGCGTTCCCTGTGGAGTAGCTTTTCGTCGGTCAAAATATCCAACTCTCTTTTGACTGCATTGACTTCCTCATCTATTTCCCGAACAATCCGTCGAAGATAAAAGTTCTCATCCGGATGATGGAAGAAAAACTCCAGTATTTTCCTCCGTGCTTTGGATGGAATAATATGTTGAAGCATAAAATCAATATCTAATTCCTAATTTCTAATTTGAAATTGTATATTTTTTGTTGGAAATTAGATATTGAAAATTGAATTTAGTATGTAACTTTATTACCGATCGGCAGAATCTCGATAAAATCCTGTCCCCGTACCAATTTTATTTGTCTACCCGTTTTATTATCCGTGAATTCCATGGTCGAGGTTTCATCCAATTTGCTCCACGTAGCCTTTATCGCATTGCCGTTCTGGAATACCAGAGCATCGCCGGATCCGACGATCGCATACAAAATGTGCTGGCCGGCATCATATCCGTCATTAACTGGTGATTCCTGGGCAAAAACCACAATCACGTTTTTTGAAGTAATCGGTTTACCGGTATCTTTATCTATATGCGGCTGTCCGCCGTTTACACGCGAATAGCTGTTGGTACTTTTGTCGTAATTCCAGGTAACTGCATAATCAGAAGCAAACGACGTCCAAAAACCGAAACTGACTTTTGAGACTGTCCCCCGATCGGCAGGAGCAGCATCATCCTGGAACTGCCATGGCGTAAACGTTTTGTTCCACGCAACTCCTTTAGCATCGACATTGGTCAGACCACGGTTGTCTTTCGCATACTGCCACAACTTTACGGTTGAAGTATATACGGTGTGTTCGGTGGCACGATTCGGCAACCGCTCATAGTCTCTCCAATAATACGGGAACGGAATACCGAACTGGTTCATATCATTATATAATCCCCATCCTAACGTATTGATATACCCCAATGCATCAGCCGGTCCCGGCGTGTTGGCTCCGCCGACGTGCGCATATAATGGATTATTACCATATCCTTCTAGCAGTTTGATGAAATACATTCTCGCCGATCGGACTGGTCCGACATAAGACGCGTCCTGACAATAAAATATACTCAAGAATCTCGTAATTCCGCCTTCTGCCACAGCTTCGTAGATTATGTCCGCAGATGACAGACCTGATTGTGGCCGTGCCTGCACATGATTTTCCACCATAATACCCAACGGTCTTCGTAACTCCCACAGTTGTTTCTGCGTTTTGGTAAGAAGTTCGCCGTTCAAAGGACAAGGCTCTGTTTTCGGTTCCTTGGCTATCTGCGCCTGCGTCGTGCTATTGCCATTTGACTTAGGCGGTTGATAGTTGTTGAAAGGTGACGGAATTCCCACGCCCCCGCCGCTTCCCGGGAAAAACTTATACGCGGCGAATCCAGCTATAACAAATACAATAACACCCACTAAAATCGCAAGTTTCTTACGTATCATATGGTATTATGAGAAATAATAACAATTCCCTTATTTTTTATTGCATTTTTCAATGACTTTTTTCTCCTCCTCGGATAATTCGTATTCTTCTCCTTGTCCCCGCTTCACTTTTTTCGTATAGACCCGTAAGCCGTCTCTCGTGTAAATAAAATTAAGAATCATTCCGCTGTTCTCATTATCTAACAAAGCAACTACAAAACTTTGCTCGCCTGCTATTCTTTCAAAAGGATTGAATCTCAATAAACCGACCTTTTGCAAATGCAGCTGCGACGCTTGGATTTCATCTTTCAATTCTTTTTTAATCGACACGATGTCTTTCGAAATAATCTGATCGGTCCTGATTAATTCATCCAAAATATCATTTATCTGTCCTTTTTTTGTGTTTGATACCAGATTTAAATAATGACCTCTCGTTTTTAAAAGAACAATCGTAATTATACCCAACCAAATAAAAAAAACACCCCCTATTATATACAATATCATTGGTAATCATTGTAACTTCTTTACAAATTACTGTCAATATGGTAAAACTGAGGTTACATTACCAAACCCTATGCCAAAAAAAACCAAAAAGGAAAAAATAATCGCGGCATACAGAAAAAGACTTCAGCTATTACAATCTCAACAAATACCGTTAAATACGTATTCGACCGAAAAACACATACCAGCTCCCTCCCGCCGAGAACTGTCTTTCATTCGTGAACAGAAAATAGAGCAACCCACCGCGATAAAACAGAAAACTGCGGCGCCAACTGTCGAAGACGGAAAAATTGTATGGTATTTTAAACAAGACCTGCGAAGAAGTCTTATTCTCATTATAATTATTATTGGCCTTGAAATTTCTCTTTATTTTGTTAGGATTATTAAATAAATTAAGGCTAGGCATAGTATTTATCTCAATAAAGATAGAGAATCGAGTTAAAAATTTATCGCAGGCGTGCATTAAAGTAAATAGCGTGCGATGTAATATACGAGGGGGTGAAGAAAATTATGGCATCAATGTACTGTGTAAAATGTAGAGCAAAAAGAGATGTAGCAAATCCTCAAAAAGTTACCATGAAAAATGGTAAGCCGGCAATGAAAGCAAAATGCCCAGTTTGTGGAACTGGAATGTATAGAATTGGCGCTGCGTAATTTTTTGTACGTTACAATAAAACCAATACCTAAGCTTTTGCTTAGGATTGGTTTTTTGATAAAAGAACAAACTCTTTCATTTTTTTATAGTCCGGAAATTTGCCTGACGATATGCTTTCAAAAACTCCGATTTTTTTCACTTGAAAGGATACGTCAATCTGTTGCTTATTAAATCGTTTCTTCAAAACGAAATATTGTTGCTTTGAAGGAATACGCCATCTGGCCAAAGTTACATGAGGAACAAATCTCCGATTGCTCGGCTTGTGCTGAAAAATTATCCCCGTTTGTTTTGCGATTGCTTCCAGCGTTTTCTCGCGCCTGAAATCCAGATATATGGTAATGCGGTGATTTATGAACATATCCAGATGAAAGGAATACATGTGAAATGATTCCTTGTCATAGAGTATTTCATCCAACCGCTTATATATATTAACCGGATTATCTATGTCACCAAAAAAATATATTGTCACATGATAGTTTTTTGGTGGAATCCAGTCAAACTGCGGATATTCTTTATATAAAACATCCAGTTGTTTTATTAATTCGTTCTTCGTGGATTGTGGGAATTCAAGAGCAAGAAACAATCGCATAATTTGGTTTTAGCTGAATGAATCAATAATATGTTGCGATGAAAAATTCATCAATACCGGAGTCACCACTTTCAATTCTCCGCCGACTTTTTTTGCCTGTCTTTGTTTGTTCTCGCGTTGAGGATCTCCTGAAGTTACCGCAATAACCGAGGGTTGTATGCTTTCAACCATGGAAAGATAGTCCGTATCAGACTGCAATAACGGCAGCATAACTACAAGGTCGACAAAATCAATGGATGCGAGGATTTCCGCCCGCTGTTTCTGGGTATGCAATGCTTCCCTATGTTTTGTTTTCTTGATGAACTCATCGGATTCAAGCGCAACAATGAGAAACTCTCCTGACTTTTTAGCTTTCTTCAGAAAGGAAAAATGACCATAGTGGAATAGGTCGAAACATCCACCGACCAAAACTGTTTTTTTGTTTTTCGACCTTTGTCGTACAGTATAACTATCTGACAATTGGATAATTTTTGATCCTGTATTTGCCACGCTCCCATTATACAATAAGGATATGAATCTGCTCGTGGAAACCGTTGAAGAAAAACAAAAAGCATTGATCGTCAGCGAGAAAAACTATCCGTTTATTTCTTTGTTGAAAGCGGAGATCGAACGCTATGGGCTTGAAGTTTTCTACTCTCCTCACATGCCAAAAACCAAATCGAACTTTGACTACTATTTTTTCATCAACCGGGAACACGAGAACTATACATTGCTTCCCAAGTCGTATAAAAAGCTCGTGACTATCTTATTCAACCAATCGTATGCCAGACACGCACAATATTTTTCGAGATTTCCCCATCACAAGGTCGTCGAAATCTATGGTGATGATATCCGGAAAGAACACATTGACCGGTTGTTTTGGTTTGCGTTTTCAAAAAGCAAGGAACGGTATCTTCGTGAAGATGTCGGCAGCATTCCGGTCAAACGCCAGCTTATCACCCCTAAGCTTATACGACGGTTCGTCATTACTAAAAAAAAGGTCTTACTGGCTATTATAGTTTTATTTATCATCGTGCATATTGCATTTCTCCCTTCGCTTCTGTATTCCCTATTTGCAACATATAAAGGATTCTATGCATTTAAATCGGAAAACATGACGGCTGCAAAAAACTATACAGAGCAGGCAATTTCAGGTATGGAGATCTCCAAGCAACTCTACACGTTTGCGAGACCAACGCTCTTGTTGTTTTCCGTATCTCTGCCGTTTGACAACCTTATAGATATTGGCAATAAAAGCAGTTCTATCCTCGACCAATCCGTCGTTCTTGTACAGAACGCAAAACAGATCCAAAAACTGCTTTTCAAAACAGACAAAACAAATGAAGAAAAAACATATTTGCTCTTAAGGATTAAAGAATTCGAGACGGAACTGGAAAATATAGACAATAACGCGACTACCCTCGTACAGATTTTGCCGACGCAATTACCATCCATCAATCATCTGCGTGATCAGATGGCAAATGCAATCGAAGGTATGGATCGGATACAAAAAATCTTTCCATATCTGGATTCCATCCTCGCAAAAAATACCGAAAAAAAATACCTTTTGTTTTTCGCGAACAACATGGAGCTGAGGCCAGGCGGAGGATTCCTGGGCTCATTTGGCATATTGACAGTCAAAGACTATACTATCGAAAATATCGAAATACACGATGTCTATGACGCGGATGGCCAACTGAAAGCGCATATTGATCCGCCTGACCCGATTCGCATCTATCTTCATATTCCGCATGGGTTCTTGCGAGATTCGAATTTTTCACCTGATTTTCCCGAAAACTATGCAAAAGCGAAGATGTTTCTGGAAAAGGAAATCAACCTGACTGGATTTTCCGGATCGATATTACTCACAACTACCGCGATTCAGAGGTTTTTGGGTGTTTTCGGTACTATTTACCTTCCCGACTTCGACGAAACCATAAACCAACAAAATTTTTATCTTAAGGCTCAGATGCGCGCGGAAAGCAATTTTTTTCCCGGGTCAATCCAGAAAAAATCTTTCTTGGGAACGTTGGCGCGCTATATTTTTGTTAACCTGGATTCAGTATCCTTGGGAAAAATGGCACTTGCATTAAAACAATCGCTTGACGAAAAACAGCTGATTATGTACTTTGACGACCCGAACATCCAGAAAGCAATCGATCCCTTCTACTGGTCGGGAAGGGTTATTGAACCGAAATGCGCGTTTGACGCCAATGGAACCTGTATCGTTGATTATCTTATGCCGTTTGATGCTAACGTTGGAGCAAACAAAGTCAATTATTACATAACCCGGTCCATGTATCTGAAAACCGATATTGATTCAGCCGGACAGATAGAGCATATATTTTCAATCAGATATCGCAATGATTCTCCGGGAGACGTGTTTCCGGGCGGGACGTATAAAAACTATTTCCAGACCATGCTTCCGGCAAGCTCAACACTTCAAACCATAACCAGGGACGGAACGCTTGTGGAGAACTTTGACCAGAAAAATACCGCATACGAAACAATCGGATTCTATTTCGAGCTTCCTCCGGAAAAAACAACTGAAATCAAAATCAGCTATACGCTTAACCAACGCATTCCAAAAGGCAATACGCTATACCAATTGGTTGTTCAAAAACAGATCGGGTCGCCAAACAGCGATTATGTCATGGAAATAACCTTGCCGAAAAATCTCTCTATTGTTAATCAAAACTTCACTCCACTTGTCAAAGACAATCATATTGTTTATAATACTAGCTTGTCAGCAGATAAAATTTTTTTCATTGAACTGACTAAAAAATAATTATGAGCACTAAAAAAAATGCTTCTGATAAACTCGTCCTCAATGTACAACCTCGTACCGTTCTCGGGAAAAAACTCAAGAAATATCGCATTCAAGGTTTTGTTCCGGCAAATATCTTCGGTCCCGAATTCAAATCTACCTCAATCGGCGTTCAACACAAGGATTTCGTAAAGGCCTATAAAACTGCAAAAGAAACAGGAATTGTTTACTTGGATCTGAATAAAGAAGAGATTCCGGTGTTGATCAAACACGTACAGCATCATCCCGTCAGCGACTCAATCCTTCATGTCGATTTCAGAAAAATCGATCTGAAAAAGAAAATCCAAACCGAAGTGCCGGTAAAGATCGTGGGTACATCAGAGGCGGTAACCCAAAAAGCAGGCGTGGTATTGACTCAGTCGACTACGCTTTTGGTTGAGGCATTACCCGAAAATATTCCGCAAACAATAGAAATAGACATTTCAGGCATCAAGGAACTGGGCCGGGAAATAAAAGTATCTAATCTTCCAAAATCGGCTACGTACGAAATTAAGACAGAACCTGACAAAGTTGTAATCTCTGTCGTCGAACATAAGGAGGAAAGTGTCACTCCTGAAACCACCGCTGCTCCACCTGAGGTATTAACCGAAGCCAAGGAAGGTGAAGAAGGAGAAGCTGCAGTTCAACCGGCCGCTGGTGAAGGAAACAAGAAAGAAACGGCTCCAGTTCCTGAAAAAGGTGAAAAATCAGAGAAAAAGGAAGAAAAGAAGTAATTGTACAATCTTCTATCTCTATGTTTTTCTTATCTTCCCATTCACTACCCAAATCCTGCTTTTTATGTTACAATTGTTAAACTATGACAATCGTAAAAAGCGAATTTACACTGGCGCTTAATCAGGTCGCGACCGAACGGGGTATTTCGCCGGATGACGTTATCGTTTCGATAGAAGCTGCTGTAGTTGCAGCATACAAACGGGAATATCCGGACAAAATCGAAGACGATATCACTTCATCAATAAGCAAAGATACCGGTGAAACCAAAATCATGAAAGACGGCAAAGATATCACTCCTCCTGGATTTGGTCGTATCGCGGCACAAACGGCAAAACAAGTCATTCTCCAGAAAATCAGGGAAGCGGAAAAACGGACTGTCGTAGCCCACTATAAATCCCAAATTGGTACATTAATAAAAGGCCGCGTTATACGCTACGACGGATATAATGCTTATCTGGATATCGGCAAAACAGAAGCCGTACTTCCCAAGGAAGAGCAAAGCAAGAATGAACGTTACGCAGTAAATACTACCCTGATCGTATACCTGAAAGAAATCGCCGACGACAAATTCGGAAACCCCCGGATCATCGTATCACGCTCTGATCCCAAACTTATAGAAGAACTTTTCAAACGGGAAGTTCCTGAAATAGCAAACGGTACAGTCGAGGTCAAAAAAATAGTGCGTGAACCTGGCGAGCGTGCGAAGATCGCGGTATTCAGCGGCCAGGGAGGTGTCGATCCGGTTGGTGCATGCGTCGGGCAAAAAGGCGTGCGTGTCCAGACCGTAACTGATGAACTTGGGGGTATGGAAAAAATCGATGTCATCCAGTGGAATAAGGACGAAAAGCTCTTTCTCATGGCAGCTCTTTCGCCGGCGAAAATCAGCCATGTGGAACTGGATAGTACTAAGAGAAAGGCTACCGTAACCGTAGAGGAAAAAGAAGCTCCGTTAGCCATAGGAAAAGGCGGAATAAACGTAAATCTTGCTTCGCGCTTGGCTGAATTTGAGATCGATATCGTACAGCTAAAAACCGAGCCAGCCCAGGAAGAACAAGCAAAAAAATCAGACGCAACTCAACTCTCATACCAATCAAACGCCACACAACCGCCAGATGACTCAAATACGCAACAATCCAAACCTCAAAACCAACAATCTTCTTCTGATCAAACGAAAGCTCCAAATACTGAATCGGAAGAAAAAAAAGTAATAGTATAGAGTTATAGAGTATAGAGTATTTAGTACAATATCTTCCCCATATTCTCCATACTCCATACACTATACTCAATACCAAACAAATCATATGAACACCTCAACACTACAACCAAGATCACCCGTGGTTACGATTCTCGGCCATGTAGATCACGGCAAAACCAGTCTTCTGGACTATATCCGTAACAGTCGCATTGCGGCAAAAGAGCACGGAGGCATAACCCAACGCATTGGTGCATATGAGATTACGACTGATTTCAAAGGTTATAGAACCAATAAAATCACCTTTATTGACACGCCGGGTCATGAAGCATTTTCCCAGCTTCGGGCGCGCGGAGCAAACGTGGCCGATATCGCTCTTCTTTTGATCGACGCTAAAGATTCAATAATGCCACAGACCGGAGAATCAATCGCGCATATCAAAAACGCAAAAATTCCGTTTATCGTAGTCTTAAACAAAATGGATCTGCCTGAAGCAAATCCCGAAAAGGTAAAAAACGATCTTCTCCAATATGAAATCCAGGTGGAAGGAAAGGGCGGCAATATTTCAGTTGTTCCCGTATCCGCAAAAACCGGAAAAGGAATCCACGAGCTGCTTGAAGTTATTCTACTTCATGCCGCAGACCTTCATTTGGAATACAATCCCAAAAATAAACCATTGGCATACATTATTGAAACGAAAAAAGATAAACGAGGCGTTGTAGTGAGTGCGGTTATCAAGGATGGACACCTAAGTGTCGGCAATGAGATCTTTGTCAATGAAAAAAAGACGAAAATACGCTCTCTCATCAACGATCTCGGCAAATCAATACAAACAGTTGCTCCTTCGACGCCATTCGAAATTCTCGGTTTCGACGACCTACCGGAGGTTGGCACTGCAATCCAGATGGAATCGAGCATAAAAATAATCGAAACCGTTAACCGAGACGCAAAAATCCTAGATATACAATCCCTGCTCCACCCTGAAATCGAAGAAAAAAAACTTTCCTTGATCATTAAAGCAGATGCACAAAGTAGTCTTGAGGCGATCAATACGGCTTTGCTCAAACAGAATAATGTAGATGTTATATTGAAAGCGGTTGGTGACATCAATAAATCCGATGTATTCCTCGCGAAGTCTACAAATGCCATTATTATAGGGTTTTCATCCAATGTTGCCAAAGAGGTACAGGATTTGGCGAAACAGGAAAAAGTCATTATCAAAACCTATACCATTATTTACGAACTTCTGGATGAACTTATCGAGGTTGCCGAATTAATGCAGGAGAAAGAAGAACAGGAGAAAAACCTCAAAGGCGAAGCAAAAGTCCTGGCGAACTTTTTCATTGAAGGTGAACGTATATTCGGTGTTTCCATGACTAAAGGAAAAATCAACTTGGCTGACAATGTCGAAATTCATAGAAATAATAAACCTATAGGCAAAACAAAAGTCGTATCCTTGAGAATTAGGGCAAAAGCTACGCAGGAAGTCAAAAAGGGCCAGGAAGCAGGAATGATTTTCGGGCCACCACTTGACATTCGTATAGGTGATGTGGTAAAATCTATCTCATAGTAATATGGATACCCAACAAAACAACCTCTTACGACTGCACGAAATTATCACCAAAGCCAGTTCTGGCGCTATTATTTTGCCCGGCAATCCTACGGTTGATGCTATAGCTTCAGCTACAGCTTTGTATCTTGGTCTGGTTAAGATAGGTAAAACAGTTGCCTTGGTAAATTCACAGTCTGTTCAGAGCGATCTTGTTGCCGCGGATAAATTCCAATCTGAGCTCGTAACCAGCGGTGATAATCTGGTTATCTCATTCCCCTATACGGACGGTGCTATCGACAAAGTTGATTATAATATCCAAGGTAATAACTTCAACCTTATTATCACGCCGCGCCAAGGCTATCCGAAAATGCAGTCTAACCAGGTCAAATACTCGTATACCGGCGGTATGCTCGATTTCGTAATCGTTATTGACTCGCCTGCGCTCAGTTCCCTGGGAACCCTCTATACGGAAAACCAGGCCATGTTCCAGGGACGGGAAATCGTCAATATTGACCGCCATCTCACCAATGCATTCTTCGGTACCATAAATATGGTTAATAAAACATCTTCATCTGTATCAGAACTCATTCTGAACATTTTGCAGGAGCTCAAGCTGGAGATTGATAAAGATATGGCTACCAACCTGTATGCCGGTATTGCTGCGGCAACCAATAACTTTACTTCATACTCGGTGAATGCCGATACATTCGAACATATAGCTATATTACTTCGTATGGGAGCTTTGAAAAAAATGGTAAAAAAACCGGGCTTTAATCAACCTCAGGTACAAAAACCTGTCAAACCACAGCCTCAGATGCAGGTTCGCGGAGGACTGCATCCTGAAATTCAGACAAAACCCGTGGAAGTGGTTGAAAAGGAGAGTAAAACAGATGACCAGCAAACCCAAAGCGCCCAAGACTGGTTGAAACCGAAAATCTTCAAAGGATCTGGACTCATATAACTCCTGTCCATAATTTTCATTTCTCAATTTTCATTGAATTTTCAATGCTATAATTTTCATGTGAATATTCTCTTTATCGTACTATTGATTATTACAGCCGGTATCATTCTTTTTATACTTCGTCTTTGGCTCAACAAACTCGAAGAAAAAACAAAACTATCTGATGAACTGGTTGAATGGCTTAAATCTTCAACAATGCAGATTGACAACAAATTGTCTGATAGCATGAAAATGTTTAACACCCGATTGGATAATGCAGCACGGGTTATCGGTGACGTACAAAAAAGCATAGGCGAGTTTTCCGAGATCGGCAGATCCATGAACGAGCTTCAGGAATTTCTCCAATCGCCGAAACTGCGCGGCAACATCGGCGAACAGGTATTAAAAGAGCTCCTGGCGCAGTATTTTCCCAAAGACTCGTACAAACTCCAGCACGGATTCAGAAATGGAGAAAAAGTCGATGCGGTGATTAAAACTTCACAAGGACTTATTCCGATCGATTCGAAGTTCCCCATGGAAAATTTCAGGAAAATGACAAAGGAAACAAACCCTGAGGAAAAAAATAAAATAAAAAAAGAGTTCGCCAATGACGTGAAAAAACATATCAATGATATAAGCCGTAAATATATCCTGGTTGACGAACATACCATGGATTATGCGCTTATGTATATACCTTCGGAATCCGTATATTACGAAATCATAAACAGCACAGAGCTGTTCGATTATGCCGGGGACCGACGCGTACTTCCTGTTTCACCCATGAGTTTTTACGCGTACATGAAGGCGATACTCATGTCATTCGAAGGCCAGAGAATCCAGACGCAGGCAAAGCAGATTCTGGACATCCTGAAAGCCATTAAAAAAGACTATGAGAAATCCGAAGATTCGTTATCCACTCTGCAGAAACATATAACACATGCATATAACCAGATGGACGTAGTAACCAGGTCATTCCAGTCATTGGGACAAAAACTTTCCTCTACCCAAATGCTTTCTGAGAATAAAGAGACAAACCAATTGGAAGATAAAACCGCCCCTTAAAAGGAGTGTCCTTATTTTGGATCCATATGAAGATCACATACAAACATGAAATAAAACTTGATGAGAAGATTGATCCTCAGGACGTCGTAGACATTATCCTAAAACACCGGAATATTAAAAATATTAATGAGTTCCTTCATCCGAAATCTCCGGTTTCTCTTTCCATCTCCGAAATCAGTACCAAACAATATAAAACCGAAACAAAACAAACCCTGGATCTTCTTGAAAAGATAAAAAAAGAAAATCTGATGATTGTCGTGTACACGGATTATGACGCCGACGGCATTACCGGCGGCAGCATATTATGGGAAACACTCTATCTTCTCGGATTCAAAGTCATGCCCTACGTTCCCCACCGTAAACTTGAAGGATACGGATTTTCCATAAAAGGGATCGATGCGGTAAAGAAACTGTATGATCCGGCGCTGATTATCAGTGTTGATCACGGCATAACAGCCCGGGAGAAAGTAACTTACGCGAAAAAATTGGGAATACTGGTCATCATCACCGATCACCATTTGAAACCGGAAAAACTGCCTGATGACGCTTTTGCGATTTTTCACATCCCCGAGCTTTCAGGTTCAGGCGTTTCCTACTTCTTCTCAAAAATGGTTTTTGACCATTTTAAGTCCGGCTGTAAAAATAAAAAAATTCTCGAAGATCATTTTTCAACCGATTATCTATCGCTCGCCTCGGTCGGAACCGTTGCGGATCTTGTTCCCTTGACCGGCCCGTCCCGGAGCATAGTAACCTATGGCCTGCACGCATTCTCCGAAACCAAAAGACCCGGGCTTCGTACCATTCTCAAACAGGCCGGTATAGAAAACAGGAAAATCACGCCATATGAAATAGGATTTATTATTGCGCCCCGCATCAATGCCGTGGGAAGACTGGAACATGCCATAGATGCATTGCGCCTTCTGTGCACCAATGATTTTAAAAAAGCGCAGGCGCTTGCGGAAAAAGTCGGAGGAATGAACAGGGAGCGTCAGGACATGGTAACCGAATCCGTAGAGCAGGCAAAAAAACAACTTGAAAAACAGACAGATCATTTCAAAAAAATACCGAAACTCATTATCCTGCAATCCGATCACTGGCATGAAGGCATTATCGGACTTATCGCATCCAGAATTACCGAGGAATATTTCCGGCCTACCATTGTCATGACCAAAACAGACGGATTTTATAAGGGATCGGCGCGCTCCATTCCTTCATTCCACATAACTGATTTTTTGAGAAGCCTGAAACAATACCTTGTTGATGTCGGCGGACATAAAGGCGCTGCCGGATTCACCATTGAAAACACCAATCTTGACGGGTTTATCGAAAATGCCCAAAAAAAGGCAGATATATTAATTTCTGAAAAAGATCTCGAACGGATAATTGAAGCTGATATAAAAATACCTCTATCGAAAATCAATATTTCAGTTGCAAAAGCGTTGTTTAAACTCCAACCATTCGGTATCGGAAATCCCCAACCCGTGTTTTACAGCAAAGGAGAACTCGTGGATGCGAAAATACTGGGAAAAGAACAGAATCATATGAAGTTACTGGTAAAAGACGAAAAATCACAGCCTGTTGAATTCATGTCATTTAACTCTGTTGAACAATTTACGAAATTATCACGGGGGCAAAACATAGAATTGATTTACATGCTGGGAATTAACTACTGGAATCATAAAGAAAAGTTGCAAGGAAGAATAAGAAATATTTAAAACACATAAGTTACTAGCATTTGGCTTCAGGTCTACCAATTCCTGGGCATGTTCTGTATGGAATTCTTTCTCTTTCGCCAACATATCCTTCAGCATCAAGCATTCCATAGGTGCCTTGACTTAAGAATATACAGGCTGTACAAACATTGTGCAATAGATTTCCGGTTTCCCGTTTTGCTCGCCGGCTATTTACCGGTACATCAAACTCAAGTCTTGAGTTGCCGTTGGAATCAGTTTTTTTTTGCCATACCGGCATATTGTCTCTTTTAAATATATTAAAAACTAAACTGACATTATTCTCCTGAATATAAATTTCTCATACTTCTAATTGCTTGTACTATATGAAGATGAGGTTTTGCGTTTACCTTGTGCCCCAGCATTCGTCTTTTTCTCCGACCGCTATTCATAACATCTACTGTATTATTGATAAAGGAAGCAACTTCTCTTTCCTTACCATCAGGTATACGATCTAAAATTTCTAAAACCTCTTTTTTTTCGCTTCCGTTGGAAATTAAATTTTTATATACTTGCTTAACAGAATGCTCTATATAATCTCCAATCAAGTTTGCATCGCATAAAAAAGGAATTCCTACAAGTAAATTTAAGAAATTTGTTTTATTTTCCATTTGTGTTAGTTTTTCTCCCATATTTATATTGTTTAAATAAAAAAAACCCGCCTTCCGGCGGGGTGGTTTGTAACGTTAAATTGCTTATTTCGCCGTATCAACCACCCCACTCCTGATCCTTGTAATAAGGACCCGGATGTGGGAAATAAAAAGTTGATATTGTTTTACCATATTTATGTTTATCTATATTTGACAATCTAGTTAAAAGTATACCAAAAATTTGTTCAATTTCAACAACATTTTGTGGCTATGATTTTTTATCGCGAACTTGCTATAATGGTTCATAAACATGAAAACTCTTTTTATCAGCGAAACAGTTGATAAAGTCGGTCAGGAAGTGGAGCTTTACGGTTGGGTAGATTCGAAACGGGACCACAAGAAAATCGTGTTCATTGATCTTCGTGACCGAAGCGGCATTGTCCAGGTTGTTGGCGATGAACGCTTTAAGGAATTATCTTCTGAAGATGTCGTATGGATTAAAGGTACAATCAATAAGCGGCCTGAAAACTTGGTAAATCCTAAACTTAAGACCGGCAGTATTGAGGTGGCTGCAAAAAAACTGAAAGTTTTGGGAAAAGCTAATGCCCTACCCCTTCCTGTGTCAGGAACCGGATACAATGTTGATGAGGAAGTCCGCCAGAAATACCGGTATCTTGATTTACGAAGACCGCGCCTGACCAATAATCTTATCATCAAATCGAAATTCGTCCAGCTTGTTAGGGAATTTTTGTTTTCAAACCGGTTTATCGAAATCGAAACACCTATTCTGTCCAAAACAACACCGGAAGGGGCACGAGATTTCCTGGTTCCTTCACGACTACAAAAAGGAAAATTCTACGCCCTCCCCCAGTCGCCGCAACAGTATAAACAACTTCTCATGGTTGCCGGACTCGAACGGTATTTCCAGATCGCCCGCTGTTTCAGGGATGAGGACCCGCGCGCTGACCGCGCATACGGCGAGTTTTCACAGATCGACCTCGAAATGAGCTTCGTCACCCGCAAGGATGTCATGAAATTGACCGAGGAAATGATAATAGTTACGTTCGAGAAACTCGGCGCGAAACTGCAAAAAAAACCATTTCCTGTTTTTACGTATAAGGAAGCAAAGGAAAAGTTCGGCGCAGACAAGTTCGACCTGCGCACCGACCAGGAAAAAAAAGACAATGTCCAGGCATTTGCCTGGGTTATTGATTTCCCGTTTTTCGAACAGACATATGAAGGAAAATGGACTTTTACCCATAACCCGTTTTCCGCTCCGCTGCCCGAATACGAGAAGGATCTGCTGAATAAAACGAATATCGAAAAGATTCTTACGTCGCAATACGATCTGGTCTGCAACGGCTATGAAGTCGGCGGAGGAAGCATCAGATCCCATACGCCAGAAATGCTCAGAAGCGTTTTCGAAATCATGGGGTATGAAAAACAGAGGATCGACGCCGAGTTCGGCCATATGATCGAGGCGTTTTCCTATGGCGCGCCTCCGCACGGCGGCATAGCGCCGGGTATAGACCGTTTGATTACCTGTCTAACCGGAGAATCAAACTTGCGAGAAGTTATCGCGTTTCCTGTCACATCCGGAGGAAGAACAGCGGTCATGGATGCACCGTCCGAAGCACGCGAAGAACAGCTGCAGGAACTGGGAATCTCAATTACGGAAAAAAAATACAATATGAATGTGTTCGAATCCATAGTCAAACTCCTAAAAAACAAAAAAAAGGAATATACGCTCCACGAACATGAACCAGTTTTTACTTCCGAGCAAGCTGCAAAAGTCCGCGGCACAGATTTAAAACGCGGAGCAAAAGCTCTTATCATGTATGCGGACAAAAAACCGGTCATGATCGTGGTGCCTGCCGACCGGAAAGTCGACACGAAAAAATTCAAGATGCTCTATAAAGTCAAGGATCTGAGAATGGCAAAACCCGAAGAAGTGAAAACTGTCAGCCATGTTGAAATCGGCGCTGTTCCGCCTTTCGGCAATCTTTTTTCTATTCCCCTCTATGTCGACCATGCGTTATTCGAAAATCAAATCATCGACTTTAATGCCGGCAGCCACACCAAATCAATCGAAATGAAGGCGGAAGATTTCAAAACAATTACTCACCCGACTGTGGGAGACTTTACGTAATTCATTATTTTATATGCGCCTGAAATTCATTCTATTATTCAGTTTTTTTACCTTACTTTTTCTTTTTTATCCGGGCGATTCGTACTATTTCCATATTTTCGCGTATAACCGACAGATGTTTAGTGTCAAAGCACCGCAAAATACCCCGATCAAAATTGACCCCATTCCCCACGTGATTAGCCAATATTATCCTGCTGTGACGGCGGAAGGCGTATATGTTGTCGATCTTCCTTCGTTCACGCCGATCATGATGCGAAATGAACACGAACGCCTCTATCCTGCTTCGACTGCCAAAATCATAACCGCACTGGTGGCATATGACATATTTAAACCTGATCAGGTTATTACTATCCACCGCGTCATGAATGAAGGTCAGGTAATGGGCCTTGTTCCCGGTGAACGTATCACTGTTGAAAATCTATTTTACGGAATGCTGATCTATTCGGGGAACGACGCGGCATACGCTCTTGCCGACGCGTATGGTTACGATAAATTCATCGTATTGATGAATAAAAAAGCCCAAGAGCTCCATATGAAAGATTCGCATTTCACTAATCCGGCCGGTCTTGACAACAGGTCACAGTTGGTAACACCTTTTGACCTCTCTCTGGCAGCTCGCGCCCTGCTACAGAACAAGTATTTGAGCAGGATCGTATCTATAAAAGAAATCACGATCTCAGATGTCGACTTTAAGATCTTCCATACGTTAACCAACGTCAACCAGCTCCTTGGCGAAATCCAGGGAATCGGCGGATTGAAAACAGGATACACGGAAAACGCCGGCGAGAATCTGGTTAGTTTCTATAAACATCAGGGCCGACAGTATATTATCGTTATCCTGAAAAGCCAGGATCGGTTCTCAGATACAAAGGCAGTGGTCAACTGGATTGATTCAAACATAAACTATATCACGGCGCGAGATATGAATCGCTGACTGCAGGAACAAATGCCGCGAAGTTATTGCCTCCCAAAAATACATAAACCGGTTCCAGATAATTTTGGTAAATACTCGGGTCAAGATATGCGGTAAACATATTCTTAACATCAATATTCATATTGTTTTGAGGATTCGATATGACATATCCGTTACCTTCCTGCAGTTCTTTCCATGCAACAGCGCCTGTTTTCAACGGATAGACACCAACCTGAGAATCTGATTTTTCAAAGAACTGGATCTGCGCTCTTAACACCTTTATGTTGGTATTGTATATTGCCATGATAACGTAATTTTGACTGGACGGAAACCCGGGTGAAACCATGGGGAAACCGTCAATATCAGGCCGGTAAAAATCGACCTCGACCGCATTGGCGTCCTGTGGCCTGTCGGTGACGGTTACGCTACGGTCGGTGGGATTCAGAATAAGATAGGAAATATTTATTTTTCCCTGCGCAAGCTCGTCCGGATAGCGGCCGACAGTCTTGAGAAAGTCCGTTGCTTTGTTTTGAATGACGTCGGTTGACGGAATTTGAATACTGTTGAAAACGGCCGGGTCAAGCGCGAAATCATAGTTGTATGAAAAATTGAAGTTGGTGATATCGACCGAAAGTTTTTGCTTGGAATCGGTAAACACCGCGTCCATATCAACCATGCGGTATTTAATCAGATCGGTATTAAATCCAAATGCTTTTGCGATCAAATATACTTTTTCGTTGTAGCCGAAATGCGTTGCTGAAGGCGGAAGAAAATATACTTTTGCTGCAGACGAGGCGGTGACCGGTTGACCTTCAACCGTATCCAGCGTAAATGTCATGCCGGCGCTGGATGTTGCCTCTTTTACAAACGGCTGTTTGATTTTTCCGAAAACCGCATTCGTATAAATCGGTCGAGTCTGGTTGCCTTCGAGCGCAATAAACAATAGTTTAAATGCATAAAAGAAAATAAGGATTACCAGAAAAAAAAGGACTGCCAATGGCGCATATTTTCTGCTGTTATAGGATATTTCGGTCAGCGTCATATTGGGAAAAATAACGAATTACAAATAAATGATTCTGCCTAATCTTAACTTTAATAGTAACAGAAACCAATAATATTTTGCTAGAATGATTTTATGGATAAAAAAATACGCGTCGGCTGGTTTAGTTTTACCTGCTGTGAAGATTCAACTATCATGTTTACCGAATTATTGAACACTCATTATAAAGAATGGCTGGCGAAAATCGAGTTTGTGCATGCACGGGTGCTTCGGAAAGATGACACAAAAGAACTGCAGGAAATGGATGTGGCATTCGTAGAAGGATCCATAAGTTCTGATAAACAGGAGGAAAAACTGATACGGATCAGGGGGAAAACAAAGGTATTGGTCGCAATCGGATCATGTGCCATTGTCGGATCCCCGTCCAACCAACGTAATTTTTTCAACAGGGACCAACTGGACGAAATCAAGCCGATCCTGGATCTGTTCAAATATAAAGACAAAGTTCTGAAATTGTCGGATGTCGTCAAGGTGGATACCGTCGTACCGGGATGTCCGATGAACGAAGAAATGTTTATCAATATTATGGATAAATTCTTAATAACTAAGAGTTAATAGATAATAATTATCATGCATAACATCGATATTGACTTCGATATTAATCTGGAAGAAATTTCGAAAATCGAAGGAGCCGCTTCCCTTGAACTGAGAGTACGCAACAAACATGTCGAAAACGTAAAGTTCAGCATATCCGAATGGAAACGGTTTTACACGCAGGCAATTAGGGGAAAACCAGCAACGGCAGTCCCTCAACTGGTCGCCAGGATCTGCGGAACCTGTTCCAATGCGCACCTTCTGGCAAGCATCGAGGCAGTGGAAAAAGCAAGCAACATAAAGCCATCTGTACAGACTATGTTATTGCGTAAACTGTTATATTACGGTCTGATCATCCGTGACCATGCATTGCATTTATATATTTTTTCCTTACCTGACGTTTTTGGCAAAAACTCGATTCTGGACTTTGACGATAAAGATCCCACTCAACACCAGATGCTTGAAGATACGTTTTGCGTAAAAGAGGTCGGCAACCGACTGTCGGTTATTGTCGGCGGAAGATCGGTCCATGCGCCCATGCCTACTATCGGCGGTTTTCTGAAACTCCCCAGACTCGAGGACTTGAAGAATCTCAAGCCGAACCTCATGGAAATCAGACCGAAGATCTTGCAGCTTCTGGAAATTTTTGCCAAAGACGGTTCTGATTTTTCACTGCGGACGCCTGTGATATACGGCGGACTGTCTTCAGAGGACTACTCCTTTCTCGAGGGAGTCCTTATTACCAGCGACGGCGTTACCGTCCAGGAAAAGGACTATGGAACCCACTTGGACGCGGTCATCATTCCTTACTCCCAGGCGCGGGGATTCAAATTCGACGGCAAGTTTCTCATGGTGGGCGCTTTGGCCCGGATCAATAACGATAAAAAAAAACTTCATCCGAAAACCAGGGAATCGGCAAAAAAATATCTCGACCTGTTCCCCTCTCATAATCTCTACCTCAATACTATTGCCCAGGCCATAGAAATTCTTCACGCGATTGACTCGTCAATCGATATCATAAATTCGTTTAAAACCATAGACTACGAGGCACCGCAAAAACCCATGTTTACCCGAACCGAAAGCGTCGGCCTGATCGAAGCTCCCCGCGGCACGCTGTACTACAAACTTCAGGTGCAGGCTGACGGCATTGTTGAAAAAGGAGACATTGTGGTACCGACCGGACAGAACCAGATTGTAATGGAGAGAGGAATCTATGAACTCACCGAAAAATTGGTTGCGGTCGATACGCCGAAGGAGCAGATCGTCTATGAAATAGAAAAGTTCATCAGGGCTTTTGATCCCTGTATGTCCTGCGCGGCGCATTTTCTGAAGGTGAAATGGCGATGATACAGTATTCAGTACGATGCCAGCGCCTTTCTGATCATGGATTGAATAGACGTAAACGCTGTCCGACTATTTTGAGGTATACCAATCAATTTGACCGTATTGATTTTTTTCAGCTTCCTAAGCAACAGCAGATGAAATAACAGATCGTAGTCATGGGGTGATATTGGCGTGGCTCCTTTCGATTCGAAATCATCCAAATCAAATAGCATCGGTTTTTTTATTCCTTTCACCGTATCCAGAATCACCAGGTTTTTTTCACTCGTTGGCGGAAAGTTTTCATTCGGATCAGTAATGTGAAAATCTATATCTGGAAAAGCGCGACTCAATTCATTAATGAATTGAAACGGAAAGGAATCTTGTGGAATGAGCGGATTGCCAAACACATAGATTTTTCTCATACGTTATTTCATGTACTACAATTAATTGTAGTGATTTAATTTATGTATTGTAGAAATCAATTGACTTCTGGGTATAAAATTGCAGATTGCGTACCTGAACTAACGTTAGTCTATCGCAAACAAATCCCCAATGAAAACTCACCCAATCGCCCGGATTTAAACCCTTGAGAAAACTTTTCCCCCTGTAGTCTGTTTTTAAATTTTTCATGAACGGTTTCCCCAATTTCAGTTTGCCTTTTTCCATAACTAATGGTTGTGTTTCAACAGTGATATTCTCTCTTTTCCATCCTCCAATCTCCATTCTTATCTTTCCCCATCCTACCCTGCATTCATTCATGGTCTCAAGCGTGTGAAAACTCGGATCATGCCCTGTACGCTTGAAAACATTGAATACGTGAAACGAATGGTGGGGATACAGTTTATTACCGAGGATTTTCCTTCTCATCAGCAGATATTTTTTAAACCCTATTTTTTTTTCGATTGCAAACCGTTCCTCCAGCAACGCACCATAATCCACATTCTGAACATTGTTCAGTAATTTGTTTCCAATCCAGTATGCTTCCACAACCTTCTGGTCAAACGGGTCCGGAACCCTGTTTTCATAGGAAATCAACCGGAGGTACAAATACAATGTTTCGAACTCAGAAAGTATGGAAGCGATCTCCCGATACCGGTCTTTTGCTGCCAGGTTGCCGACAAGCGTTTCATTTTCATTAGGTCCACAATATCCGTAGAAATTGGGCGCCGATGAATATCTCGCGCACAGCAGTAATCCTTTGTAATCCATACATCACGATTGCCTGAGCAATTTGGGGAAAGTGTATGCGAGGTATACCAACCCGACTCCGCAGGCAATATATACTGACGATAGTACATCAGATCGGCTCAGAATTACTCCGGCAAATGAACCGTTCAATACGAATCCGACGACAACGGAAAAACTCAGAACCAACGTTACCAGATTGGCAGGTGCCAGTTTCAACGCCCTATACCAGAAAAACACATACCCGCATAAGATCGACCCGCCGACGACGACAGTTAGCAGTTGTGAATTACTCAGGTGAAAAAGCACCGCTCCTTTACCGGAAACCGCGGTCATTGCAAGCAAGAACAATGCTCCGACAAACATTCTTGAAAAACCGACCAGTTCCGACGAGATACGTACAAGAATTTTTTTTGAAAGAATCGTTTCAACGGTCCACAGAAGCGTAGCTCCCAACACCATGGCCGTTCCCTGATTCCAAACAAGGTTAACGGGTGCAAAGAAAAACGTTCCCGCAAACACCAGGCTGTATGCGACTATGGTTTTGAACGAGATACGCTCTCCCAGTACCGCAACCGCAAGGATCGACACCCAGACAAAAAGGGACTTATGAATAATGTTTGCCGACTGGGCGCCGATAAACTGAAGCCCGGTAAAAAACAGGTAAAACGGAACTCCGCCGCCGATTATGCCGATGAGCAACAATATAATCACATCCTTTTTCTGCAGCGTTTTCAGTTGTTTCAATTTTCCGAATGATACCATTCCGAGCAAGAAAACAACTCCCACGAATGCATTTCTCCACGTTGTCAAAACCAACGGGTCAATTTTTGCGACTGAAATTTTCGAGTAAAAAATGGCGAATCCGGAGATAACCGCGGTAATAAACGCAAACAGCAATCCTTTTTTTAATCCGTCAGATTTGGGCATAATCAACAATTTTATTTATAACAACATTTCCGTATACCAAAACCAGATCGTTCCGTTTTAATTTCCCCTCCTTTTTTTCGTAATACGCCTTGATTCCGTTTTCCAACAAGACGTAATTATCAAAAACTTTTTTGACCCGAATCGGCTTTACAAAACACATAGGATTAATTTCCGCAGCATTTTAAAATTTTTTTAATGAATTTATTTATCACGCCGAATATGTCGTCCGATTGATCGTCCGCATCTTCCCGTGAATTTTTTTTCCCCTGTGTTACTGCATCCTTATTGTCCATAGACTCATTAACGGCCGATAAAGAAATTTTAATGCCCTATACCTATATTAAACAACAAAGTGATGATAAAAAGCAAGAACACCGGTATCAGGACTTTTTGATAGCGGAATAGAACTTTTCCCTTATTGGTTTTTCGTACCAGTCTGTCGAGATACACTGAAAACAAAAATCCGATGAATCCGACAACCGTTCCCAAAATAATCTTGTCAATTCCCCACAACGTATTTCCGGCATGAAACAGCTGGCCGGAGAAAAAAAGATACAACAAGTTCAAAACCAGAAAAATCAGCGATAACAAGACGGAATAAAAAATTTTTCTGCTCTTTGCTCCCGATACGATCAAAAACGCGAACGCGGTGTTAAAACCTGAAAGCCAGATGGAAACCAAAAGATCGTCCATACCGAGTTTTTTGGCAATCAGCAGCCCACCGCCAATGGTGACTACGCAGGCCGGACAGGTTGCATATACGGGGTGTACAAACCACATAGCTTTATCATAAAGTCACTTCGGATGAATTGCAATATCCGCAATCCTCCTTATCCTTTCCGGTATTATACTACTACTAAAATCAGGAATATAGCTTCTTCGCCTTAGTTTTTTGCGTGCCTAAAGACAGATTATTTGATACAATAGAATGACTACCAGAGGTGGCAGAGCGGCCAATCGCACTAGACTGTAAATCTAGCGGGGTAACCCTACGGAGGTTCGAATCCTCCCCTCTGGACACTTCGGCAAGCTCAGTGCAAGCTCAAGAAAATGTTATGGAGAATTCTGAGAAATGGTATGTTTATTTGCTTCTTTGCGATAGAAAAATATATTACACTGGAATAACTAATAATCTAGTACAGAGAATCAGAAATCATCGCGATAAAAATTCTTTATTTACTTTACGGTTTAACCAAATTAAGTTAGTTTACTGTGAATGTTATAAGGATAAATATCAAGCCGCAAGAAGAGAGAAACAATTAAAGGGTTGGTCAAAAGCAAAGAAGCAAATGCTTATAGACGGTACTTTAGGCATGAATACGTGCACTAAGATTGCTGAAGAAATCCTGGGAGATGAGAACCTCGAGTGAGCTTGTGGTGAGCTCGCCGAACCAAATCCTCCCCTCTGGACATGCTGAGTTTAGAGCATAAAAACAATAACCTCATTAACATCATCTTCACTGTAAATCCGCTGCTTGCTACTTGGAACTCGTTTGATCGGATGAATAAGGCCGATTGTCTCGTAGTAACGTAGAGTACTTTCGGGAAATCCACTCAGTAGTAAATAGCGTCATTCATTTTTCTTATCGCGAGCATATAAATATTTAACGAATTCAGGATCCTCGTGATTGACAAACAATCCTTTACTCTCATCCAGTGTTTTTATTTTTTCCATATCTACCTCATTTAGTTCAAAGTCAAAAATATCAATGTTTTCTTGCATACGCTCCCTATGAGTTGATTTTGGAATAATAGCCACCCCTCTTTGCAGATTCCATCGTAAGATAACTTGACCGGTAGTTTTTCCATACTGCTTAGCTATTTCGGCAAGGGTTGTATTGGCAAATAAGTCATGTCTCCCTTCTGCAAATGGCGCCCATCCTTGATGTTGAACTTTATATTCCTGCATAATTTTATGGGCTTCTTCTTGCTGGTTAAACGGGTGCGTTTCAATCTGGTTCACAATCGGAGCAATTTTATTGTTGAGAATGAAATCAACCAATTTGGCACTGGTAAAGTTAGCAACTCCAATTGATTTTATTTTCCCTTTTTCGTAAAGCTCCTCCATTGCTCTCCATGCACCAAATACATCATTATATGGCTGATGAATAAGGTAGAGATCAAGATAATCGAGTTGTAAATTGTCTAGTGATCTTTGGAATGCTTTTTTTGCTCCTTCATAATTAACATCCACTACCCAGAGTTTACTGGTAATAAATAATTCTTCTCTTGGAATGTCACTATTTTTAATAGCAAGACCAACTCCTTTTTCGTTTCTATATGAAGCAGCGGTATCGATTAAGCGGTAGCCAATTTTAATTGCATCAGAAACTGCTAGCGCTGTCTGTTCGTTGGGGATTTGAAAGACACCAAATCCTATTGTTGGCATTTTGATACCATTATGTAACGTTACCGAAGTTGTTATTGAACTGTTTTGGTTTTTCATACCACCAGCTTACCAATGTAAAGTACTTTAAATCAAGTAGCATTTAATAAAATTAAATTTACTATACTAATTTTGTGCGTAAATGGTTCTCATGCCCTCAATTGCTCTGGACTTAAAATGTGGACCTGTATGTTTTCGCTGAGTGAGCGAAGCGAATCGAAGTGATTCCTCTCCCTGGACAAATGGAACGTATTTATCGTGTCTTTGTATACACTACCATTTTGGCAGACATTCCATTTTTTATAACAGGATATAAGGTTGAATCAAATTTTGCATAGATAGTAAACTGCTGCGTTGGTCGCTCCGTGGATGTTGAAAAAGAGAAAACCTGTGTATTGGCGCTCGGGGAAATTTCATCAATATATCCCCAAAACGTTTTGCCGGGCAAAGCATCAACGGTGAATGAGACGACTTGCCCCACCCGAATCTGATCCAATCCTTTGTTCTCATCGATCGTCCCGGTTACCCGCATATTGACCGGCCTTATCATTTGGATAAGCGGTGTTTGCGGACTGACTGTTGAACCGGTTAAATCGCTTGCAGAGATGATAAGGCCATCTGTGTCTGCACGAAGTGTCTCAGAACCAACGACGGCTAATGTATCGCCTGTTTGAACTGTTTGTCCTTCTTTAACATCCATTTCCTGGACTTTACCCGCGGTAGATGGCGAAACAGTAATTATAGGTGCCTGAATCAGTGAATTATCGATAAACACTCTTCCGGTCATCATCAGGAAAAAAAAGTACGCGCCAATAAAAAGAATCAGCAATAAAATAATGCCGGTAATTTTCAGAACATTGCGATTGATAGAAAAACGTTTTTTCATAATATTCGGTACTTTAATGACGATATATATTCGGGATCAGTAATAATTTTGTCGCCGGATGACAAACCAGTCGTGATTTCAATTTCTTTGCCATGAACCTTTCCAGTTATTACGGTCTTTAACACCGGTCTTCCCTTATTGTCAACCCAAATATATTTGCCACCTAGAACTGTCCATGCCGGCACTAAGGCGACATTTTCTGCATTGGTGTTGATCATCGCCGTTCCCGCTTCGTCTAATTTTGCCTGTTTTTTCAATTCATCGCTTTGGATATCGACTTCGTATACTGCTTGACCGTTGGACAGAACCACTTTTGCCGGATAGATTTTAATGACTGTACCCATGATCTTATTGGGTAAACCATCGATCGCCAGTGTGACCGGGCTACCTTCAGCAATGTAATAAATGCTTTCCGTCGGGACATTGGCGCGAAAAATCATGGTTGCCGGATCGGCGATAGTAAACGTTGTCGTTGATGTAATGTTTTGGCCAGCTAGATTAACATCCTCGTGGGTGACTATTCCGTTTAATGGCGAAGTCAGGGTAGCTAATTGCAAAGCATAATTGGCTAATTCGACGTTAATGACCGAGTTATCCAAATTCGCTTGGTTCTGATCAATGATTCTTTTGACGATATCATTGATGGCATTTGTCTCTGAGATTCCGCCTATTCCCGCCGCTCCATAGGTATTGTATGGATAATACTGCTGTGCTTGCAGATAATTATTTTGGGAGCTATCCTTTACCTGATCAAACGTATTACGAGTGGAACGATACGTATTTAATGCCGAAGTGAGTTCGCGTTTCAATTCATACGTATCTAGTTGCGCAACTGTCTGGCCCTGATACACGCGATCGCCTTCTCTTACCGATAAATAGGTTAACTTGCCGCTTGTCTGAAAATGCAGTGCCGCCTGATCTTGCGCTGTAACCGTACCGTCAGCGGTAATAATCGAACTGACAAAACGGACAGCTGTTTCGGTAGTAGGCCGGGTATTTAAAGAGGACGCGGACAGTCGGGAATATTGATTGACCATCACGATTGCCGCTATCGCCAAGCCCGCAACAATACCGATGGCAATTAATATTTTTTTCATGTTATTTTTCCATGCGTTGGCGTAATATTTTCAAAATATCCAAAAGCTCTGATTTTTCCTTCTCAGATAAATAGGATAACATCTTTTCCATTGTTTTTCTGCGTTCTTGCATTGCTTGTTCCAACAGTTCTTTTCCTTTATCAGTTAAGGTAATTCTGACTAATCGCCTGTCTTCCTGATCTTCATGCCGCTTGACCAACTTCTGATCATATAGCTTGTTGAGCAGGCTTGTAGCCGATGGTAATTCGATATGAAAGTACTCGGCAATATCACCCATCGTTGTATTCGCGTTTTGTTTTAGGAAAAAAAGTGCTTGAATTTGCAATATACTTAAATGAGTTAAATTACGCGAAGACATCTTTCCTTTCATGAGGCGAAAAACACCAAACATCACTTCCATCAATTCGATCGTAATATCATTTTTCATAAATACTTAGATAATCAAATAATTATATAGTATAATATATTTTTATATTAATGTCAATCTATGATTAAACTGATGCGGTTTTTGAAACGCTATCAATTATTGATCGTTCTTATTCTGGTACTTGCGGTCGGCCAATCCCTGGCTAATCTCTATTTACCGAATTTAATGTCGGATATCGTCAATCACGGTATTGCCGAATTCGATACCGCTTATATATGGCGGACCGGCATCATCATGATCTTCGTCGCCATCGGCGGCGGCTTGTGCGCCATCGTCGGCATCTATTTCTCCTCTCAAGTGGCAACCGGCATGGTCAAACAGCTGAGAGCAGCTGTTTTTAAACACGTACAGCTCTTTTCTCTCCACGAATTCGACAAGGTGAGTACCGCTTCCCTTATCACCCGGACAACCAACGACACTACCCAAATCCAACAAGTAATGGTAATGATTTTCAACATGTTGATTACCGCACCGATCACTCTGATAGTTGGTATCATCCTTGCCTTAAACCAGGATGTCGGTCTGTCTTGGATACTTGTGGTCATTATGCCATTTCTTGTTGCCGTGATTGTTTTTCTGCTGATCAAAGCAATTCCGCTTTTCTCCGTGATGCAGGAAAAACTGGATAAACTGAATCTTATTATCGACGAAAATCTAACCGGCGTTAGGATAGTACGCGCGTTCGACCGCATCAAACACGAGGAAAAACGATTCGACGTCGCCAACCTTGACGTAACCGATATCGCCATACGCGTCAACCAGATGATCTCCATCATGATGCCCGCGATGTTTTTGGCGATCAATTTTTCCAGCATCGCCATTATCTGGTTCGGCAGTTTGCGCGTTGCCGGCAGCACTCTGAATATCGGCGCCATGTTTGCCTTCTTGCAATATGCGATGCAGATCCTTTTCTCCCTCTTATTGGTCGCTTTGATGTTTATTATGATCCCGCGGGCTGAAGCCTCTGCAAAAAGAATCAGCGAAGTATTGGCAATACAACCGGAAATTCACGATCCGGTAAAACCCAAAGACACCGAAAAACTTCATGGCCATGTTGAATTCCAGGACGTAACGTTCAGTTATCACGGAGCGGAAAAACCAGCGCTTTCCCATATTTCCTTTGTTACCGTACCGGGAAAAGTGACGGCGATAATCGGCGGTACCGGCGCAGGCAAATCAACCCTGGTCAACATGATACCGCGCTTTTATGACGTGGACAGCGGTAAAATCCTGGTTAACGGCGTTGAAACACGCGAAACATCCCAACACTATCTGCGCTCCAAGATAGGATTCGTCCCGCAGAAAGCCGTCTTATTTGCCGGAACTATCAAAAACAATCTTCTCTACGGAAAAGAAGATGCGACGGAGAAGGAAATCAAACACGCGGCAGATATTGCACAAGCAAGCGAATTCATTTCCAAGATGCCTGACAAATTTGATTCAGCAATTGCTCAGGGTGGCACTAATGTTTCGGGCGGACAGATGCAAAGGTTGTCCATTGCGCGTGCACTCGTACGCAAACCGGAAATTTACATCTTCGATGATACGTTTTCCGCGTTGGATTTCAAAACCGATGCCAAGTTGCGCCAGGCATTGAAAGGTGAAACCAAACAAGCAACCGTCATCATTGTTGCCCAACGCGTCAGTACGGTCATGGACGCGGACCAGATCATTGTCCTCGATAACGGAAAAATGGTCGGCATCGGCAAACACCATGAGCTCATGAAGACCTGTAAAGTATATAGCGACATTGTTCATTCGCAGTTGTCGCAGACGGAAATTAACGAAGAAAACCTATGAGTCCAGAAAATCCAAAAAATAAAGACGCGATGCGCAGTGCACCCGGTCCGATGGGTCGGGGTTTTGGCGCCATGGGTCATCCTGTTGAAAAAGCGAAAGATTTCCAAGGAACAGTCAGACGATTATTCTCGTACTTTTTGCCGGAAAAAATCAATTTCATCATTGTTTTAATCGCCGCTATTCTGGGAACGATCTTCAATATCGTGGGTCCGAAAATCTTAGGGCTTGCGACCACCAGGCTATTCAATAATCTTGTCGCCAGTTTCGTTATCCAGACCAAAAACTTGGCGATCAAAAAACAATTATTGCAAAACCCCAACTTACCTCTTCATTTGTCGCCGGTTCCCGGAATCGAATTCGGCTATATCGGCCATATTATTTTGATTCTGGCGCTCTTATATATCATCAGCGCAGTTTTCACGTTCATCCAGCAATACCTGATGGCCGGCGTGGCGCAAAGAACGGTTTATAAACTGCGCAAAGAAGTAGATGAGAAATTATCACGACTGCCTTTGAAATATTTTGACGGCCGGACGCACGGTGAAATCTTAAGCCGTGCGGTCAACGATATGGATAATGTCAGCTCGACGTTACAGCAGAGCATAACACAACTTATTACTTCGGCCGTAACGATCGTTGGTGTCCTCATTATGATGCTTTCCATCAGCTGGATATTGAGTCTTATCACGTTATTGACATTGCCTATGAGTATTTTTATCGTCACGGTCATTGCCAAACGTTCACAGGATTATTTCCGTAAACAACAGAAGTCGCTCGGCGACCTAAACGGTCATGTCGAGGAAATGTACTCCGGTCACAAAATCGTCAAAGCGTTTGGCCATGAGAATAAAGCGAATATCGAGTTTGATGAGTTGAATGACAAACTCTACGATGCAGGCTGGAAAGCGCAATATGTCTCCGGCGTTCTTTTCCCTCTGATGCGTTTTGTCGGCAATCTTGGGTATGCGTTGGTCGCCGTACTCGGCGGCATCATGGCAACGCATAACAGCATTTCTTTGGGCGATGTCCAAGCGTTTATCCAATACTCTTCGCAGTTTACCTTTCCGATTACTCAACTAGCCAACATAACCAATGTTATTCAATCGGCGATTGCTTCGGCCGAGCGGATCTTCGAGCTCTTGGATGAAGAAGAACAGGTGCCTGAAATAGCCAAGCCGGCAGTGATCAAAGAACCAAAAGGCAGCGTTCAATTCGACCATGTTCAGTTCGGGTACAGCCCGGATAAAATACTCATGCACGACATGAACTTCTATGCTGATCCTGGACATATGATCGCAATTGTTGGTCCAACCGGCGCGGGTAAGACAACCTTAGTCAATTTGCTTATGCGTTTTTACGAAGTTAATAGCGGCCGGATCCTGGTTGACGGCGTCGATATCACCAAGTTAAAGCGCGGTGACCTGCGTCGCATGTTCGGCATGGTACTTCAGAATACCTGGCTCTTCCATGGATCGCTCCGTGATAACATTGCGTATGGCCGCGAAGGTGCCAGCGAGGAAGAAATTGTGCGAGCGTCAACAGCGGCTTATGCCGATCACTTTATCAGAACACTTCCGGAAGGCTATAACATGGTTCTGAATGAGGAAGCAACAAACATCTCGCAGGGTCAGAAACAGTTACTTACCATCGCACGCGCTTTCTTGGCCGATCCTGAGATCCTTATTCTGGATGAAGCAACCAGCAGCGTTGATACCAGAACCGAGATGCTCATTCAAACTGCCATGAGTAAGTTGATGAAGGGCAGAACTAATTTTGTGATTGCTCACAGGCTCTCTACGATTCGCAACGCAGATCTGATCCTAGTGATGAATCACGGTACGATCATCGAAAAAGGCACCCATAAAAGTCTGCTGGTACAAAATGGCTTCTATGCCGACCTGTACAATAGCCAGTTCCGGGGACGGGTTCATAACGAAGAAACTTAATAAAAAAGCTCGAATGTCCTTATCATACAATCAAATAAGGATCGAAAACAACATCGAATCCAAGATCCGCATAAAATTTCTCCGCTGATTCAAAACTTTGAGCGTGGAACTCCGTTTAAAATATGCCGCCATTGAACCTTAAGGAGAGGTTGACGATGGGGATGGAGTAGAAGTCGGCGTCGGTGTATTAGTAGGATTGGCTGTTGGAGTTGGTGTATTGGTAGGGTTGCCCGTCGGCGTTATCGTAGGAGTTTCCGCCGGTGTGGGAGTTTCGTATATCTTCCCTCCGGTTGTAATAACAACATCATAAGCGCTATCGTTCCCGAGTTGTGATGAATCAACGGTGATAGTATCGAATGTGGAACCAAGAGCTGTTTTTATATCATCGGTTATGCCGGCAAATTCTGCTTTTGTCGCAATAGTCGTGACGGATTGATCGTAACTAGCCGCGTTATCCGTTTTGATATTGCCTGCATTATATCCTGCATTTTCGAGTGCTTTAACTGCAGATGCGGCCTGACCAGGCGTACCGGTTCCATTCAATACTTCAATCTTTACCGTCTGCTTATCGATTTTCGGAGTTGGAGTAGCGCTGGGTTCCTGCGTCGGTGTGAGTGACACGTTTGATTGCGACTGACTATTCTTGTTCTGCCGGCGAAACAATACTATTCCTGATGCGACTACGGCTATAACAATAATTACGACAACAATTAACGCAGTTGGTTTCTTTTTTGCTCTCACTGGTGGATTTGGATATATTGAAGTTGGATTATCCATAAATTAATCTTATGCCATTATTTATACAACAATTACAACAATTTGCAAGAGCAAAAACTTACCCTTCATTTTCATCAACATCTTCAAAATCCGGCTTGTGGTTTTAGCATGTTGTTAAAACGCCCTAAGTAACCTGACAAATTACGGAATCTTTACGTTAACCGGGTTCCCTGCAATACATGCTTTTACGTTTTTTATCATCTCGTCACCTAATCGTAAAGCAGCCTCCGGTGTATTGTATCCGATATGGGGAGTCGCAACAACATTGGAAAGATTCGCCAGCTCGACAATTTCTTTTCCCGGAGCCGCATTTATCGGTTCGTTTTCGAATACATCCAGAGCGGCGCCGGCGATTCTTCTTTCCTTCAGAAACCGGAACAATATTTTCTGGTCAATAATTTCACCTCTGGCAGTATTGACGATATACGCGCTTTTTTTCATGTAAGCCAGTCTTCGACCATCAATAAGATGGTGGACTTTTTCGGTATAAGGAATGCTTATACTGATGTAGTCGGAAGATGATATCAGATCGTCAAGTTCTTGCCTTGATGATTTTGAGTTCAAGTATGAAACTTTCATCCCCAACCCGCTCGCCAACAACTCTACTTCTTTGCCGATATTTCCATAGCCTATCAGTCCCAATTTTTTGCCGACAATTTCAGATCCGCTAAACATATACGGCGTATCTTTCCATTTCCCGCTCCTTATCAAATTTTGTGCAACAACGATATTCCGCGATATCGCAAATATAAGTCCGATGACATGTTCTGCTACGGCATGTGCATTATGAGTCGGGGAGTTTATAACGACGATACCCTTTTCTTGTGCTTTTTGCTTGTCGATGAAATTTGTTCCGATGGATAATGCTATCGCATAGTGTATTGAGGGACAGTTTTCAATAACGTGCGCAGTTATTTTAATCCATTTGAACAGGACGATTTCCGCGTCTCCAATCCTTTTTATGATCTCTTCGTCGGTTTTCGGGTAATCGTTGAATAATTGCACATCGCCTAATTTTTTTAGTTCTTCAATATGTTGCTGCGAAAGTATTCCTATATATTCCGGCATAGAAATTTTCATAGTAGATCTCTAAATGTTAAATTGTAACATTTGAAACCCCTAAATGAA
>CAZBEJ010000001.1:3186-41830 GCA_964490915.1 uncultured Gammaproteobacteria bacterium | reverse complement strand
AAAAGGAAAAACCTTCGAAATATATAAGAACGGTAGTAATATTATTATTACCTTTATCGCATCAAACGAAAATATGCAGCGTACAGTAGGTTTTTTCGATTACAAGGAAAAGGACAAAAAATTAACGGCGAATAAAAATTGGTTTGACGTAACGACAATACATCCTCAATAATCTATGAGTACCCGTGTTTCCAGGAATAAAAAAAACATAACATCATTATCGATATTGCCTTTTTTGTTTTCGATAATAAAAACCAACTACGTAATCATCATCATTTTTGTCCTGTTGATTGCTTTCAGATTCATCTGGATCGACAAATTTCCACCCGGTATGCAATACGACGAGGTGGAATATTCCTTAAGCGGTAAAACATACCAAATGATGGAAGCGGATCTTTCGGGAGTAAGCTTTCCCAAAAGTCTGATTACAACCAATACTCTTGGGAAAATCAGCCCAGTTCCCTATATGATTTTATCGCCCATCTGGAATTTTATATCCCTAAATACTGCCAACTTTCGGTCCTTATATGTAATTCTTAACGTTATTACCGCCATGGTATTTATGCTTTTTTTGCATTATTTATTCAAGAAAAAAAATATTACTTTGCTCGGTGGTATATTGTTCTTGGTAAACCCCTGGAGTTTTTTTCTCTCCAGACATGGTATGGATGGGCCGTTTGCTTTGCTATTTTACCTGTTGGGTACTGTTTTTCTCCTTAAGGATTATTCTCGGAAAAATATTACATTCGCTTTCTCTTTCTTTTTTCTTGGGTGTTTTTCCTATCACGGCGCCAAACCTTATTTAATTCCGCTCGTTCTTATTCTTTCCATTTATATTATACTCACGAAAAAAATATCAGGAAAAAAGATTCTTCCTTATATTCTCCTTATCCTGTCGATAACGATAACGTTAGGAATCTTTGTCATCGGAGGAAAATTAATTTCGGGATCGATCATCAACGAACGTTCGCAGGAATTCGTTTTTACCAACATGGATACGTTCTCCGGACTGGTTAACTCAATCCGAACAGCATCGATTCAATCTCCTCTTCAAAACCTTATAGTCAATAAAGGTGTCTACGCGGGACAATACTTTATCAATAATTATCTTGAGGTCTTTTCGCCTACACTGCTTTTCCTCAAGGGCGAAGTACTGAATTTTCACGGTTTCTTCTATATTTTTGAGGCGGTTTTTTTGCTTACCGGTTTCGTAGCCTTGTTCAATAAAAACCGGCCTGTCTTCTGGCTTATCACGGCGCTCATTGCCATAATACCGATAACGACCGCAACCAGCTTATCCGGTTTTTCGGTCATCAATCGAGCGATCATGCTTCTTCCGATGTTACTTGTATACATCACGTATGGCCTGTACTCAATCTACGAATGGTTCGACAATTATATTCCGGGGAAACTGGTGGCTTTTTTTATCGGATTACTTTACTTTAGTGCTTTTATGTATTTCCAGTATATATATTTCTTTATTTTTCCCGTTCAATTAAATATGCATTATCAAACAAATATGCGCATCATGGCGAGATATCTTTCGTTCGAAAAACAGTTGAGCAATAAAATAGTCGTTGTCACTCCCAAACCGCAAGTCCTGTTCAGCGACATACTCTTTTATCTTCCTCGTGACGAACAGGAAACAATTTTGAGACAAAAACAAACATTCGGAAATAACTCTGCGTTTACCATTGGAAATATTACGTTTACGCTCGACTGCATTTCTCAATTCGATCCGAACAACACCTATATCATCGACCACGACAAAGACCTCTGTTACCAGAAAATACCGTTTAATTTCCTTATCATTAATCAAATAGACGCCGGAGTTGATTTCTCCATAGTCGGAGGGAAAGCGTGCAAGGGATATAAGCTCAACCGCTGGCATTATCCAGACTTGCTTTCCGATTACAATATAGAAACCATGAGTAAAGGCCAATTTTGCCAACGCTGGATTGCGGCTCCTACCTCTGCTTCCCCGTAGGCGATAGGTATTACTTAGTTATCCTTTTCAAAAATAACTACTTTTGCGTTCTCGTAGATTTTCTTCATATTTTTTGACTGCAATATTTTGGAATAGATAACGTCGAAATCTTTGTCATCTTTCGTGAGATAAAAATACGCAACCGGAAGAGTATTGATATTAAGGTCTTTGATATCCTCCACGATTTTTTTCCGCTCGGAATAATCGATTCCAAGATTGCTGATGATATTCTCCGAGGCAAAGAAAACCGGTTTACCTGACCGCGCAGGAACATAGGGAAACGACGGATTGACCGGGACGGCAAATACGGCACCATTGTTTTTTTGTTTTTTAAGAAAGGCCAGCGCGTCCATTTCCTGTTGGGAAATGTCATACGGTGCGTCAAGTCTTTGCGCTGCACGGACAACCAATTCTGCATTGAGCGGCATGGTCATAATCACGGCAATAACCGCGAGAATGATCCCTGCTTTTTTGCTCGACCGGAACAAGTCGTAAAACGCGGATGCCACGAAAAAATTGAATAGCAACAAGCCGTAACCGAAAAACTGAACCGTATTCCACCAATCCCCGCCTCTTTGTACCAAGGTTATTGTCAGAAGGATCGAAACAATGATAGCGGCGCCAAGACTCCATTCAAAAGCGCTTACTTTCTTTTTAATGAATTGCTTTGCCAGGTAGAACAAACCGATTATCCTTGTTCCGAAATTGTATACGAGATAGATACATACGGTTATCGCCTCTATAGCGACCAACCGTATGGAAAACTTATGGAGGGAAAGTATGTAATATCTGGCGAGTACGAACTGCCGAATGTACAGGCCGTCCGGATCTTCGATGAGATTGTTCGGAATGGCGAATGGGGCGTATCCGAATACCCCGCCCTTGCTGCTGGAAGAGAATGGGTTATAAAATAATAGTATGGCCAATCCGGTAAAAAATGCCCCGCTCACTATAAAAGCAATAAAATGAGCTACATTTCTTTTCTTTAAAAACAGTATCGATTCATGGACTCCAACCAAACACAACAAGACTGCTCCCCCGTAGAATTTAAAACCAAACGCTAATGCAATAAGTAAACCAAGCAAGATACTTTGCGCAATCGTGCGTTTCTTCGTTTGGAAAATAAGGAATACAATGAAAAAAATCGGAACGGTCAATGCATACGAAAGATTGGTCAATGCCGTCGAAGACTGCATGGCGACAGGATAGTTGAAGCCAAAAAAAGGATTCCCTCTTTTATACCATGATAAAAGATAGGAAAACGGTGACGCCAGGAAAATGAAAAAAGTCAGAGGAGCAATATAATAGATGGATTTGTTCTGTCTTATGCCGAACAAAATAACCAGGAAGGAAAGCAGAGAAACGTATATCAACGGCACCACGATGTAATATACGTAAAGAGCGGGAATTCCCAGTCGCGTGATGCCGTACATCAAAAGATCGCTCAAATAATTATAACCTTGAAGGGGAACTCCGGAAAGTATCGGCATCTGAAAAGGTATTGTTTTGAATGCAACCTCGATCAATGCTAAATGCCAATATACGTCATGCCCTATGTTTCCTTTGATCGGAAAAAAGAAACTCAGATTCACCAACCAACCTACGGCAAGTATAACGATCAAAATAGGGTATTTTCTCAGATAAGAGAATACTTCTTTGATTGCCTTCTTCATACATTATTCGATTATAAAATAAGCAGTTCGCAATGAAAAATCCTTAAATTTGATTTTTTTTACGTTGGGGTCGGAGTTCAGTTTGTCATACGTCGGGATGTCCAAACAAGAATCCGCGACAATGGTATTTTTCACGAACGGAATTTCTTTCGGGCTGCTGGGACATTTCTTTAGGATAAATCCGTCAAAATCATATCTGTTCTCCCCTGTTCTGAAGTTCGCCTGCGCCAAGGTCATATTGATATTCGGTTTTAAAAAAAGGTATGTCGCATAAATATTCCGGGGGCTATCGTCATATATCGTATAATGCTTATTATTCTTGAGCAAATAGAGTCCAAGCTGTCGCTCGCTTTCGAAGTAGGCTTCCGACATGGTGACTGGCCTGCGATAATAATAATTGTAACCGAAATACGCCAACTCAATCAGAGTCAATATTCCGAACGTACTAATTACGATGAATTTTACCGACGGTCGCAGCCTGGTTACCAGATGCCAGGCAAAATAAGCGCCGCACGCGATTATGAACGCGTACCCGATTGAGGCCGGCATCGAACGGATCGCAACGCTGACATAGTCGATATTGATCATCGACGATATCAGGGAAACCGGAATTATACCCAGCACATAAAAATATTTTTTGTCCCATTTTCTCCCGAGGTACATGAAACCCATATAGTATAAAATCATCGTAACAAGGAAAAACTGTCCGGTAAACGTCGTCGCATATATTGCCGCCTGATCGCCTTTCAGGAATAGATACCCAAGTCCCTGGCCCTGAACGAATACTTCAATCATGTAGTATACCTGTGACGTCAATTTATTATTGAATAGTTTTTTGAGGATGGTCGGGCCAATGGCGGTATTTCTCCTAAAAATCACCAAATTGTCAATCTTTTCCTTGTTAAAAAATACGAGATCCGCTTTCCTAGACAACATCATGTTCCCATCTATAATCTGGAAACTTATCGCAAACAAAATAATAAAAAATACGATATTCTTTGCGTTTTCGATGAGAAACTGTTTTGGTTTTTTTTTGACAAGCAGGAAATAAAATTCAAGATACACAAGAAAAAACGGTATGATCGGACGGAATCCATTATAGGTAAAATAGGAAAGAGCCAATACCACATATGCCCACAGTTTTTTTTCTTTAAGGTATAAAAGCACGCCTAATGACAATAACGGCATAGCCAGATTGATTTCCAAGGAAAGGCGCGTCAGATGAAAAATGCCGGGGCTGAATGAAAAAATCAATGACGTCAGAATCGATACACTCCTGTTTTTGGTTATCGCGTATACGATTTCGTAAACGAGAAATATCAGGGAAATCGACAATACAACATACGGCAATCTTGCCGTAAAAACCGATCTGATAGGTAAAATCAACCACCACAACGCACTATAGTAAAACGAAAAAAACGGCGTTGCCATGTCGAGCTTACTGAACTGTAAAGGAAGAAAATTACCGTATAAATCCCGTGCGGTCTTTGCCAGGGAATACCCCGTAAAAACTATATCCCGTTCACCACGAAGCAAATATAATTGATCGAGGTTGATAAGTTTGATAAGAAACAGAATAACAGCAGATATGACAAGAATTTTGTTATTGGAGATATACCTACGAATTCTATCTATCATGATAATTAATTACCAATTATACAATAACGGGCACGATTTGCGTTTTGATATAATTGAATACATGCTTCATCGTCTTGCCATTATAACGGTTATATATAACAATTATAAAATATTGGAGGATTTTTTCGCTTCGTTTACCAAACAAAGAACGAATGACGAATTTCATGTATACATCGCGGATTTGTCCGATAAGAAGAAAGAGATATCCCAACAGGCATTCCCGACAACCATCGTTCCCTCAGTAAATCTAGGATATGCGCACGGCGTCAACGAAGGATTGAAAAAAGCACTGTTTGAAGGATACACCGAATTCTGCGTAGTTAACAGTGATATTTTTGTCGATCGGGGATTCGTATCGGCTGTCACGTCTTCCCTTTCGCACCATCCCCAATCGATCATCGCGGGAAAAATCTTTTATGCTCCCGGATATGAGTATCATACACAACGCTATCAGAAAAAGGATTTAGGAAACGTATTATGGTATGCCGGAGGAACCATAGATTGGAACCATGCTCTGGCAAAACATATCGGTGTAGACGAAATTGACACGGGAAAATACGATGCTGAGGGAAAAACCGGTTTCATCAACGGATGCTGTATGTGTTTCGACAAATTTGTTCTCGATAAGGTCGGATATTGGGATGAGTCGTATTTTCTCTATTATGAAGATGCGGATTATGGCGAACGGGCGAAAATAAATACCATATCGCTCTATTACGATCCCGAAATCGTATTATGGCATAAAAATGCCCAGTCGACCGGAGGTTCTGGGTCATTCCTTCATACAAAATACCAAGAAAAAAATCGACTTCGTTTTGCCCTCAAATACGCGCCCTTCAAAACCAAACTTCACCTTCTGAAGAATTTTTTCCTTAAAGGTTTGAAATAAACAAACAGCAAATACAGAGCGTTGATTACAAAAAACACTAAGATTATCATATGTTTCTCCGCCACCTTTGCCTTTGTATCCCACCCTCCGAGAAAAATATAGGGATAATAAGAAAGCAGTAATCCCGCAAAAAAAATATCCAGCCGCGCGATAAATTCCTCGTAAAACGGAATGAAAAGAAATAGCGCAAGAAAATACCACGGTTGTATTTCACCCATAAAACACAGGTATCCTATGACCAAAAATTGCACTATAAGAACGGCGAGATTCCGGGTTATTTTTTTTCTCGAGATAAAAACGATCGGCAACGTTATGTATTTGATCCCTGCGGACAGTACGAATAACACCTTGGCACAAATATTGTTTTTTTCTTGCATCAGATAATACAGTCCGATTATCCCGATCGTTAAAGCAAACATATCATTATGCGCGTTGACTATTCCCTCAATAAGGATCAGCGGATGTGTTGCAAAAGTCATTGCCCATTTCTTGTTCTGCTTCTGCAATATGTATACTGCAAAAACGTAGAATAAAATGACCGTAACTTTATAAAATAGAAAACTCAGCAAAAACTTACCTAAAGATAAAAAAGACGGAATGATACTGATGACTAGAAATACCGGTCCGTACGGATACGAGCGGTTAGTCCATTGAGTAAACCGTAGCCAGGGATCATGGGGAAAATCAGCTGCCATATGCTGATAGGGATTCTGGTGATAAAACGTCAGAATCCGCGCGTCAAACAAATAGTTCAACAGGTCGTGAGACAGGAAAGAATAGGAGAACAACAAGATAACGCCAATTATGATCGCAATATACAATACATTATATTTTCTGAAATTTTTCTTGAAGAAGTAGTGAAAAATAAATAACAAAACGATAATCGCCAGATAAATATACAGGCTGATATCACGATGATAGTACCCTAATTGAAGCATCTGCTCCAAAAATCTGGACCAAACAGGACTGTTGAAGAATGTGATATTCGGATCAATCAACGCATACGAATACCAGGATAGTCCGAAAAGGATAATTGCGTAAAGAATTATCATATAAAATAGTTTTCTTAAAATATTTTAAGATAAAACTAAATAGGTGGCGCGAGGGAAGGGTCTCCTGTCAGCACGCAGCAATTTTTCCAGCCTTTCGCTGGTTGCGAGTACTGACGGGATAATCCCGAGCGGCAGAATCTATTTAGTTTGAATATCTTTCAATTGTCTCCGGATTATCAACGTTCCATCAATTCCATACCACTCATTCACCGTCACATATTCTTTTTCCGGTGTTCTGTTTTCGACAAAACCTTTCTTATCGGACAATTGTGCCTTAGGAATAATCACATATACGATCTTTGATGAATCGGTTACCGTATTTTCCGGAATAAAATGATATACATCTGAACCAAGCCAATAAAACAAATAGTCATAATCATAGGTATAAATTGCCGGATTTTTCGCCACATATGAAAAAGGTTTTTGTTGAGCGTTATTAAAAACAGTACGCACATTATATTCCGTTTTTGACAGGTCCGATATGTCCGCGGATTTATCTGCAGGTTTAAATGCAGAGACGTATCCGTTTATCACTAAAAATATAATCCACAAAACCGCCAATTTTTTAAGCTGCGGCACGTGATCAAAAATCATCCAGATTGCGTAGACGAATAAAACTTCTGTAGCAATAAAATGATATTGCCAAACGGGATTCTTGGTACTTAGATAAACGAGAAAAACTCCCGCAATCGTGGTGCAGAAGAAAACGAAAAATCTTTGCTGATATGCATTCACGGTCTTTCTTTTTTTTATCATTATGACGGACAGGAATATTCCAAGCAGAGCCGAAACGATCACTGACCAGGAAAGCGGCAACTGCAGTATCAATGCCGGACGGTCGAGCAACGACGTAATAATTTGCATCTTCGTAAATCCGGTCTGCCCTACGACTGCGGCCCCGTGAATATATGACTGGGTCAGTGTATGCATCAAGGCCGAAACTTGATTGAATCCGTGTCGTAGTTCAAACAGCAGAAACGGCACCATCATGAAAACAAATCCAAGCCCGGTAAAAAATGCCGAGACCAGAACCGTCAGACCGTTTCGGACCCTATTACCTGAGCCAATAATCCCTCGTATCAGTCTGAACACAAAATACAGCACAATTGAAACAAGAACACCGACAGCAAAAGAAATATGAAAATTCATGAGTAGTCCTTCAAGCACTCCCAATAATAACGAATATGCAATCAACGGTTTTCCCAATTTTCCGAAATTCATACTCATGATCACCGCAACAAGTGCGAAAAAAAACAAAGGCGCGAGATTCGGATTCCAGAGCTGATCGGTATAGCTGATGAATGAAAATATAAACAATATCCAAACAATTATTGCACCAGACAGGGTAAACATTTTTTTACCTACTATATACAGGAGCGTCGGAAGAATCAGATAATACGGAATTGTTTCAACGATACACATTACGACACGCGGATCCTTGTTTACCAATTCACCCAAACTCAAAAACCAGATCCAGTAAGGACCGTAAAATATACCGGGAATACCTGATGGTTGTCCGATTAAGCTTAATTTTTTTATGTTTGCAGCAGCGAGCAATAAATCGCGTGCCGGATCATACCAAAATGGAAAATAACCAAAGATAATGGAACGAAGGGTAAGAAAGAGCGGCAAGGCTATAACGCATACGTATATAAGCGGCAATAGTTTTCGCGTTGTTGATTGTGTTTTTCTTATATCTTTGCGTTTCATTTTTATAAAACCTCCAAAATTGTCTCCTCGTTATTTGGTTTAATGACTTTATATATTTTAATATCCTGTCCTTTAAGGAATTGCTCCACATCCCCATTTGTCCCAAAAATCCATTTGATTTGTTTAGTGAGCGCTTCTTTTTTCGCGCCGTCCCTACTGATAAACAATCCTCCCGTACTCACCCAGTCGGGTGACGACAGTATTTTTCTGTCCGTGTAAAAAATCGAGCTTGGATATAATTGATCCAAACGTACAACGACATCATTATAGTTCGACATCTTATTGATAATTAAACCGCTTTGTTTCAGTTTCTCGGGCCCCGAGGTATTGATAATCGCCCGTATATTCACCGTAAATGTTTTGTATGAAAAATACAGACTTACGAGACAAAACATCGCGACGATCACCGTATTATTCCTGAATAGCTTAAAGATATAATAAGTGGCCAAAGCGGCAAGAAGAGACCAGAAGGGCATTGCGGGAAGGAGATACCAGTTGTTATCCCTGCTCGTCAGACTCAACTGGGCAACCAATGCAAATGCAAAAATCAATTGCGCGAGATATTTTTTATCTTTAAGCTTAAATACTGCTATAACCCCCCCTATCAACACCAACCAGAAAAACCTCCGTTGCAAAGAATAATACATATAGCTTACGTAGTTTATTTTGAGGTTTGAAAGACTGACTTTCGAAACCCCCTGATCCGCATAATGAATATAATAATCGTAAAACTCTCCTCCTGCTTTTTGCGTGCCGGTCTTCAACCAAAACCCACCAAGTGAGACAAATAACGCGGCAAGGATGATGTAATACGGTATACGCAATATAATCCGCCAGTTTTCATAGATGAGTTCCAGGAGAATGAAAACGCCCAACGGCAGCAATACAATTGTCAGTTTCTCAAGATATATGAGTCCGAAAATGATACCAAGTATCGGATATCTATATTTGCTTTTTTTTATCATGAAAAAATACGCCAGCACGAACAAAAACGTCAACAACGAATCCAGGTTTCCGCTTCTCACACGCCAGATATACGTATTGTTCAATGTAAGAGTACCGAATGCGATCAATGCGGGAATCAAACCGTACATGTTGTAAGCGGAAATCGTGATAAGAATAATGGTAATAAATCCGGTTATCGCGGATACCAATCTGAACGCGATTTCCTTCATGCCAAGTATCTTGACAAACGGTACGGTCAACCACATATATAACGGAGGCTTGTCCAAAAAAATTTCTCTGTTCCAGTACATCACGAAATATTCTCCCGACCGCAACATTTGGCGAACCACATCCGCATACCAGGCTTCATCCCAGTTCTCCAAAGCGCCAGAACCGAGTTTGTAAAAAGCAATATATGCAGCCAATAGAAAGCATACGAAAAGAGCAAGATAAGCAATAAGACGTTTTCTGTTCCGACGCAGCTTGTAAACTTTTGATTTGATTGCCTTGTAATAAAGCGACATTATTGTAAAATAAAGTTACATTCATTATATCATTACTGATGAAAACTGGTGTAAAAACTGTTCGATAACTCTATATGAATAATATATTCAGGCAACTCTCCAAGCATAAAATCATCATATTCATTGTGCTTATCTTGCTGTTAGGATTGTTTCTAAGGGTAATAAACTTCAAGGATAATTTGATTTTCGCTTATGACCAAGCCAGGGACGCACAACGAATCTGGGGTATTGTTGCACAAAGGAATCTAAAACTCTTAGGTCCGGAGACAGATATTCCGGGTGTATTCAACGGCCCTCTGTTTTATTACCTTCTTCTGCCAGTTTATTTGTTATTCCGGTTCGACCCAAATGCCGTTTCTTTCTTCCTCATTCTGCTTAATATGCTTGCAGGCATATTATTGTACTTTACCGCTCTCACCCTTACGCGTAATAAAACCATTGGATTATTATCTCTGTTTCTTTGGATGATTTCTTACGAACAGATGAACTTTGCTCATTTCATCTCCAACGCATCTCTTATGGGATTTTCCGCCATTGTTTTTTTTTTCGGGCTTGCTCTTTATTTGTTCAGGAAAAATCCGATAGGCTTGTTTCTAAGCGTCGTCGGTCTTGCTATGGGAATCCATTTCAATTTTTATCTCGTTTATCTGGTTATTTTTTATCCTGTTTTTTATTTCATTTATCATCCGAGGATCGATAAAAAACTTGTTTTAGCCAATATGATCTTGTTATTTGTCCTTCTTTCACCGTTTCTCATTGCGGAAATAAAATACGGGTTCATGGGTATTCACTCGCTTGCCGAGTATTTTGGAAATCAAACCGTATTAACCAATATCATTGACAGTCTGAGCGCATATTTCCAGCGTTTTTCTGAAACTGTATATTACTCTTTTTTTTCTTTTAACAGTTTTCTGGCATTATTCATTTTTGGCATCTGCCTTTTTTTCGCAGTCAAATTCGAGAAACGGAAAAATGAACTGTTGTTCGTTATCATATGGACGTTTTCTACATTTATTTTATTCGGTTTCCACTCGGGAGTACTCAATGGAGCTGTCGCCAACAGTTCCTTTTTTGGAGGCATCACGATATTGATTGCTATCGGACTTTATCATATGGTATCCCAAAAAAAATATGTGCTTTTAGGCTCCTTTCTTATCGTTATTTTTTTTGTATCAAACTTCAGGCTTACGCAACATGAAAACTTCGTTAACATCAAACTCTTTGCACTCCAAGCGCTTTTATTGAAAGATGAAAAGCAATTAATCGACTACACGTATAAACAAGCAGGCGGTAAACCTTTCAGTATATGTGCACTAACCAATCCCTTATTCATCAATACATTATGGTCCTACCTGTACTCCTGGTACGGAAATCAAAAATACCATTACACTCCCTATTGGGCAGGACAGAAACAATACTTTATTGATAGTTTGATTCCTTACGATACCAATCATATTCAGGCGCGTTATTTGATCATCGAACCACTTGGAGGAATACCAGAATATTCCAAAAAAGCCATGGTTTATCTTGAAGACCAGATGTCAACTATTCAAGATGAAAAAAAATTCGGTTCTTTAACCGTACAAAAACGGGTATTTACTCAAAACCCAACCGAACTAACCGACTCACAACATCTAACTTCACAGGAATTAGCTGTAGTAAAACATGTTATAAATACCGATCACCGTTACTCGTGTTTCAACACATATTAATATGGCAAATAGAATTTCTGTTGTCATCCACGCGTATAACTCTGAAAAAGACATAGAAGATTGCTTCGTATCGGCACAACTGTTGACTAATTCAATCATTTTAATCGATACGGGAAGCGAAGATGCAACAAAAATCCTGGCAAAAAAACTCGGCGCCATCGTATACACCCATCCATATACCCTATATGTCGAACCTTCGCGCAATTTCGGCATTGGAAAAACTGCTGCTGACTGGGTTTTTATTCTCGATACCGACGAACGCATGACGCCAGAACTGGCATCGGAAATAAAACAAACCATCGAGTCTACTGAAAATTCTTTTTTTAACGTTCCCAGAAAAAATATTTTTGCCCGGACAAAATGGTTACGACACGGCGGTTGGTGGCCGGATTATCAGATACGGCTCATCAACAAAAACCAGTTCGTCGACTGGCCCAAAGAAATCCATTCGACACCGCAGATAAAAGGAAATCAAGGTTTTCTGGCAAATCCGCTCGATCACTATTTCCACGGCGATATCCACGCAATGGTCGAAAAAACCCTTACATTCGAAGATATGGAATCAACCCTTCTATACGCTGCTCATAAACAAGCCACAACAGCAACGTTTTTCAGGAAGTTCATAGCGGAGTTTTACCGAAGAATAATAAAAGATTTCGGCTTTCTTGACGGCCCGATTGGTATAATAGAGGGAGCGTATCAGGCGTTTTCCAAAACCATCACCTATTTATATTTGTACGAAAAAAATCATGCAAAACATAATGAAAAAAGCAGGGTTTTATGATCCGTATCTGGATGTCTTAGGCGGCGGAGAACGATATCTTTTGTCAATCGCAAAAGTACTTGGCGAACGTGGATACCAATTTTTTATTTTTTGGGACACGAATCTCGATAAACAAATAGAAAACAGGTTTCATCTCGATCTTCATGCGTTATCTTATCTTCCCGATCTCAAACGTATCAATCTTTTGCAGAAAATCCGCATGCTCCGTTCGTTCGATCTGTTTTTTTACATAACTGACGGTAGCTATACATTTACCTCCGCAAAAAAAAATTATGTCTATGCCATGATCCCGCAAAAATCCCTTTATTCTTTTTCGGCAGTCGATAGGCTAAAACTCAACAATACAGAATTTATCACTCACTCACAGTTCAATCGGCAGATCCTTGAGAGCTGGCAAATCCAGTCAAAGATCCTATACCCGTATATCGATTTGGCCGATTTCTCTATACGAAACATAAAGAAAAAACCAATTATTTTATCTGTCGGTAGATTTTTCGGTCATCTGCATACCAAACAGCATGAACAGATGATCGATTGGTTTGATGCACTTCGCCAAACTAATAGTATGTTTAAAGACTATAAGCTCATCTTAGCCGGAGGTCTCAAAACTGAAGATCAACAATATTTCAATTCGCTGATGCAAAAAACAAAAAAGAATCCCTCAATCGAATTAAAACCGAATATTTCTTATAACGAGCTTGTTAGTTTATATGGTGACGCCAAATTTTTCTGGCATTTTACCGGACTGGGATTTGACGAAACTAAGAATCCCGAAAAAGTCGAACATTTGGGGATTACGCCACTTGAAGCAATGGCGGCAGGATGCACGGTATATTGCTATAATGCAGGAGGACCCAAAGAATTCATTCAAGATGGATCAACGGGATTTTTATTTTCTTCCAAACATGAACTATTTAAGAAAATGAATGAAATCGTACAAGATAAAAATTCTCCTGTCGCTCAAAACGCACAATCATATATTCGTACAACGTTCTCGTATGATCAATTTAAAAGTAATGTCAAAAAACTCTTCCTATGATATCAATAATTATTCCGACCTATAAAAATCACATGCAATTCCTGAAAAACCTTCGTCATAATCTCCAGTTTCTTAAAAACGAAGAGGTCATTATTGTCAACGACAACCCCGATCATTCGCTGAAAGACGAGTTGAAACCGTGGACAAATATCCAACTCATCGAACATAAAAAAAACATGGGTTTTGGAAAATCAATCAATGATGGGGTAAAAAAAGCGTCGCAAGAAATCCTTATGCTACTCAATGACGACGTTGTCCTCCAAGATACGAGTTATGAAAAATCCATCCCGATGTTCTATAGGGAGGAAAATTTATTTGCGGTCAGTTTCAGCCAGATAGAAAAGAACAGAGATGTAGTCGGAAAAAACAAGTTATTCTGGCAGAATGGTTTAATTCATCATAGCGGTCTAAAGTCCGACACGCCTGGAAACAATGCATGGGCTGAAGGCGGAGCATGCTTGATTAAACGCGACTTGTTCAAGCGGTTAGGCGGACTTGATCCTGATTATTCCCCGTTTTACTGGGAAGATATCGATCTTTCATATAAGGCGTGGAAAAACGGATATCGCGTCTTGTTCAATCCAGAAACCAAAGTTATCCATTATCACGAATCAACCATCGGTATGCAGTTCAATAAACAATATGTGAAATCCATTGCCTTTCGCAATCAGTTTTTATTTATCTGGAAGAATATCACGGATATCGATTTCATTATTTCCCACGCGCTATTACTTCCCGTGAACCTGATGTATTACCTGTTTAAAGGCGAGTTTGCTTTTGTCAAAGGGTTTTTCATGGCCCTTGTCTTTTTACCGGGCATAAAAAGACACGCTGCTACCGTATCAGACAAAAACATATTAAAAAACTTCTGAATGGAAAATTAAACAAAGAACGCAAGCGCAATGTTGTACATGGCATGGATAAGAATCGGCACAACAAGACTCTTCCTGTCAAGATAGATTAAGCAGTTAACCAAACTTAGGATAAGGTCGGTTGCCATAAATAGCAGCAGCACGTTGCCGGATATTTTGGCAGTAGTAAACAATATGGGTACGTGCAGAAAAAAGAAAAGGATGCTTGCGAAAAAAGATGAGGTATAGACGTTTTTCGATTCTTCATACAATTTTTTGAGGACAAAACCGCGGGATAAAATTTCTTCTGATATGCCGGTAGCAACTGCAAGAATACTCATATATCCAATACCATATAAAGTCAGCGAGCTGCTTACGTGAAACAATTTATGAAACTTGACATAATTCGCTGCAATTGAAGTTATAAAAAAAACCGCTCCGATTCCCACACCGTATGCAATGTCCTGCAATAACTGTTTTGGTTTGAACCAGATTGCCTGGAAAAAATTCTTTTTGTCAACATGGGAAATGTAGTAATATACGGGCAGGATAAATACGATTGGTTTTGCTAGGAATTCATCGAACCAGTCAGGCATCCGGATATTCGCTCGATAGATACTCCAAATTATAAGAATGACTGCCCAAACATTGAGAGCTCTCTGTGTCGGTGAGACTTTGCTCGTTATCTTGTCTTTCATTATCTTCTCAATGTACTCTATTTTACCCTACAAATCAATATGGAATTAAGTTTCCCTAATCTCTAGCCCCTAACCCACTAATCTCTATTTCATACTCCTTTTAGCAGACCGTTCAGACGTATTTTGAGAATACGTGCGATCTTATTAAGAACCCGTACGCTGGGATTTGCTTTTCCCTCTTCTATGCGGGCCAAATATGTTCTGTCCACATCGGATAATAACGCCAGCTGCTCTTGTGATAAGTTTTTTTTATCACGTTCCATGATTATTCTTTCACCCAAACGTTTATAAAAGAAGTTTCCTCGCATATTGCGGAAAGCATAGTATAAGCAGACGCTCCAGTCGATGGACTATAATCCATTGAATTGAAAGTTCTAGCTGTTGCAATAGTGCAGAAAATTTGAATTACCTGTAGCTTATATGCCTAGTATTATTCCAGAAAATCCTTGAGTTTTCTCGCGCGCGTAGGATGTTTCAACTTACGTATTGCCTTTGCCTCTATTTGACGAATGCGTTCTCTGGTTACGCGGAACTCACGGCCTACCTCTTCCAGCGTTTTCGGTTTCCCGTCTTCCAGACCAAACCGCATCATCAGCACTTTTTTCTCTCTCGGTGACAATGTATCCAATACTTTACTCAAAGCGTCTTTCAGTAGCTCCCGTGAGACTTTGTCGTAAAGCGTCGGCTGGTTCGCATCAGCAACAAACTGTTCGAGCGTCGCTTCCTTGTCGTCACCGACAGGGGTCGATAAAGACTTCGGTTGTTGGGATATTTTCATGAGATTCTCTATCTCATCTATTGTCATCTGCATTTCTTTCGCAATCTCTTTCACCGAAGGCTCACGGCCGAGTTTTTGTATCAACCTGCGCTGGGTTTTATAATACCGGTTTATATGATCAACCATATGTACCGGTATACGGATGGTTCTTGACTGATCGGCAATTGCGCGCGTGATTGCCTGGCGAATCCACCATGTTGCATAGGTCGAAAACTTGTATCCCCTTCTCCAATCAAATTTTTCTACTCCGCGGATCAAACCTTTGTTTCCTTCCTGTATGAGGTCCAAAAACGACAGTCTCCTACCCAGATATTTCTTGGCTATGGAAACAACCAATCGAAGATTTGCTTTAATTAATGAGTCCTTTGCTTTCTGGTTTCCCTTCTCGTATTTCTTGGCCAAGTCAATTTCCTTTTCGAAGGTCAAGAGAGGTGTTTTTCCTATTTCTTTCAGATACATCTTGATCGGATCCAAGGATTCCCCGTGTTTTAGGACTATCAGCTGTTCAAGTTCTTTTTCGATTTCCTCTGTGGATTTTTTCGCATCGCTTTCCTCTCTCGTCGATACGGTCTCAAAAATATCTATTCCTTTTTTCAATGCTTCGTTAAAAAAATCGTCTATCTCTTCGATATGTTTTTCCGGATCCGTGTAAATAAACATTATGTCATCCTGTACGAGAAATCCGTCTTCTGTTCCTTGTTTCAATAAATCCTTGAGAGTTTTGGGTAAGCGTTGCTTTGTCATGTATTCATTTTATAATGTCGTAGCCTTTTTTTCTACCTCTTTTAATTGTTTTGTCAAAGACTTTAATATAATTTTCGACTCATCGGTATCAACAGATTCTTTTGATAATATGTCGTTAATTGCTCTTTTAAGAGCGAACCTTTTAATTCCATACGCCAACTGCATAATATTTTCATGTTCAAAACCCAGATCGCTTGATGCGAACAAAAATATCTGGTCAAATACCGGGTGCAGTTCGCTCGGCAAACTTTTGGCAAACTGATCAAGTACAAATTTTTCAGGGAATTTTGTTTTAAATTCCATAAACATAGTGCATATTTTTTGATACGATCCTGTTGAAAAATCTTCTTTTGTCAGTAACCCGAAAATTTCATCTGCGACTTTATACGGTTCTTCGTACTGGAACATAAGGCTTAACATATACTGTTGTAACAGCAACTCCCGTGTCGTTTCTTTCTGTTTGGGGATGATTGATGAAAAAACCTGTGATTGTTTCTTTTTTAGCCGAATCTTTCTCATGAATGCCATGATGCTTGACTCACTCACCCCAAGCATGGTTGATATTTTTTTCACGTAAAACGATTGCAGAATGGGATTTTGTATTCTTTCAATATACGGAATAACCTCGTCTCCGATTTTTTTCGTATTGAACGGTGTCTGTTCCGGATATTTTTTCTGGATTAAACTAATCAAGAAATCATAGATAGGTACTGGTTTCTTGAGTGTTTTTTTGAACTGTTCCGGATCTTTTTGAAGCGCTTCGTCCGGATCCTTGGCATAATTAAACGTAACTACCGCTATCTCAAAATCAAAATGCTCCGCCTCCTCGATTCCCCGCTTCATTGCTTCCTCACCGGCGGCATCCGTATCAAGAGCCAGGGTAATCCTGTCGCTGTAACGCTTTAACATCATTAACTGCTCTTTGGTCAAGGCAGAGCCTTTAATCGCAACAAAATTAGTATAGCCGAATCTGTATGGCGTAATCATGTCAAATTCCCCTTCCACTATATATGCATTTTTCTCTTTTTTGATTGTGTCTTTCGCCAAATCTATGCCGAACAATGTCTCGCGTTTATGGTACAGAAGCGTCTCTGGTATATTGATATATTTGGCAGAACTGTCACCCGATATCAGATTCCTTCCGGAAAATGCTATGATATTCCCTCGCGGGTCTTTTATCGGAAACATAAGTCTGCCACGGAAACGATCGTACATGCCACCCCGCTCACCCTTTACCAAAAGCCCGGTCTCAAATATTTCCTGAGAGTCATATTTTTTCTTTTTCAGATACTGCAGTAAAGAATCCCACGAATTCGGTGCGTAACCTAACTGGAATTTCTTGGCAAGTTGCGTATTGATGCCTCTTGATTTGAGATAATCTCTTGCTTTCTTTGCATATGCTGATTTATGAAGGATGTACTCAAAAAAATCCGCACTCAAGGTGTTTATCGACGTTAACCGTTCCTTTTTTTTCCATGTACTGTCCTCATACTGAGTACGTTTCAGCTTGATTCCGGCCTTATCCGCAAGCTCCTGCAACGCTTCAAAAAACGTTATATTTTCCCACTTCATCAGGAATTTGATAGCGTCTCCGCCGTCCTGACATGCGCCGAAACAGTGCCATATTTGCCGCTCCGGCGATACGACGAAGGAGGGGGTTTTTTCCTGATGAAACGGACAAACCGCTTTGAAGTTTCTCCCGGTTTTCTTTAGCGTAATGAAGGATCCGATAAACTCCACAATATCTATTTTTTTCTTTATTTCCTCGACTGCATTTTCCATTCTGAACTATTCTATCACGGTATCCTTGTTTTTACTACTTTATGAATATCACTTGTTATTTGTGAAAGATATAAATTATAATAGCATTATGATATACATCTATATAGATGAGAATCACATCAAGCTTCTGTATCTGAAAAAAACGATGCTGGGACAGTTTGAAACTGTTTTTTTCGAAAAAAAACACGAAACCCAGCTTATGGTGAACGGAAAAGTAACCAATACCGATCTTTTGGCATCTGCGGTAAAAGAAGCGCTAACCATGGCTTCGTCCAAGCCAATCACCGACAAGGATGTTTATCTCGTATTGCCCCAGGGTGCTTTCCAGTTTCTCCGGTCGGATATTCCTACGGATATTGCACCATCAGCACTGACGTCATTTATCAGGGATAAGGCACGATCATCTCTGAGTATTAATGTTGATTCATGTATAAGCGATCTGTTCATTCAGGAATCCAATACACAAAAATATGTAACATTTTATGCCATGGACAAAGATACCGCGGAAAGCTATCGCCAGGTATTTAGCCTCATAGACCTGAAAATTACCGCCCTTCTTCCCGATACACTCGCATACTTCAAATTATTCGACAAAACACTCCGCAAGGAAAAAAAGGAAAATATTTTCTACGTTTTTTATGAAAAAGACAGGGTGTATGGATACGTATTTGACTCTTACGGATTACTCGATGATACCAAATGGTATGCGAATTTAAGCGGTGGGGAAAAACTGGAAAGCGTACTTAAAGAAAAAGCAAAAGAGCTTGAAGAAAAAAATATCAAACTTAACCGTGTCGTATTGTCCGGCGGTTTATCCGAGACCGTCCGACAGGATACGTTCACTAAAGCAATCGGCGTCTGGACAAACCCTCTGAAAAAAATCATTTCTACCTTTTACAACGATTATCTCAAAGTTCTGCTCATGAACCAAAATAAGCAATTTCCCATCCTAAGTTTTGACGTGTGTTTCGGTGCTTTTATTTTCCGGCAGGAAAATAAATCATTCACGATGCTGAGGAACGGATTTAAACCCGTATCGGTAACAAGATCGCTTTCGCTCCCAAAAATATCGCTTCCTCTTAAGGAAATTGCCATTTTCATCGGATCGTTTATCATTTCCTTCGGATTTTTTATCCTTGTATCTAAAACAAATATCAAATTGCCGCAGTTGAGTAAACCGACTGTTATGGTAAAGAAGACCATTACGACGCCTATTCCTTCACCTACCCCCACTCCGTCACTGAGCCGTGCTGATCTGAAAATAAAGATACTGAATGGCTCCGGAACTGCTGGAAAGGCTAGCGACGTAAAAGATATATTAACCAAAAACGGTTATCAGAATGTTTTGACCGGGAACGCGGATAGTTTTGATTATAAGCAGTCTGTCATCGAGGTTAAAAAATCGAAGAGTGAAGCGACTTCCTTGCTGGAGTCCGACCTCAAAAATTATGTCCGCACGTTCAAAGTCAGCGCTCTCTCTGAGGATAATACTGCCGATGTTATACTTGTCGTCGGATCAGACTTTCAATAAGCTCATTTCTCCTTTATAATTCAAGCCTATGGAAAATAGCAGTGAGGATTTGAAAAAAAAACTGGACAGCATTCTTGCTAAAGCTCATATCCCTACAAAAAAACAAGAGACAGCCGATCTTGAAAAAAAGACATATGAGGTGAGTTTTTGGCAGGACGCGCAACAGGCAAAAGAGGTGATGAAAAAAATAACACAGCTGAAAAAAGAAGTCGACGATATCGAAATGATGCAACTGTTGTTTGAGGAAGGAGATCTGGCAGAAGCTGAAAAATTGATAAGACGGTATGAAATCATGATGTTTTTGTCAGGTCCGTATGACAAAGGCGATGCAATTTTTGCCATACATGCCGGACAGGGAGGAACAGAAGCAATGGATTGGTCTGAGATGCTCTTTCGCATGTATACCCGCTACTTCGAAAAAAAAAACTGGTCTTTCGAGGAAGTTGACCGCGTGCCGGGAGACGAGGCGGGAATAAAGAGTACGACCTTAAACGTACACGGTCAGTTCTCATACGGTTATCTGAAGGCAGAGGCGGGGGTGCATAGATTGGTACGGCAATCGCCTTTTAATGCCGATAAATTGCGGCAAACTTCATTCGCTTTGGTAGAAGTCCTGCCTGTTGTGGAAGACAGAGAGATAGAGATCAAACAAGATGAAATCGAATGGCAGTTTTATAGAAGCGGCGGACACGGCGGACAAAACGTCAATAAAGTTGCTACCGCAGTCAGACTTATCCATAAGCCAACCAACATCGTTGTATCATGTCAAACAGAACGTTACCAACTGCAAAATCGCGAAAACGCCTTAAAAATCCTGCGGGCAAAATTATGGCAAATGGAGCAAACAAAAAGGGAACAAACCATAGACTCTTTCAAAAAAGAAAAAATGGCTTCATGGGGTAGACAGATCCGTTCATATGTACTCCATCCGTATAAACTGATCAAAGACCTGCGAACGGATCACGAAGAAAGTAACGTGGAAAACGTGTTAAACGGCGAAATAGACAACTTCATCGAGGCATACCTAAAACAGACAAAATAACAAATAATCAAAAACGTTTAAAAAATTGTGTTTTGAATTTGATTTGTTATTTGAATTTTTTTATGTTATCCTAATTCCATATGGATACATCATCTTCACCAAATCTTATTCATGATTTTAATGCTCCAAAGAGCCCTGATATGCAAACACCGGGAAAAGGTTTATCCTATCTTCAATTTGTAGCCATTCTGATAATTTTCCTTATTGCCGGCCTTGGCGTTGGTTTACTGGTATCGCATTTTACAACCAAACAAACTACATTAACATCAACAACCGGCGTTAATACTGCTGTTGTGAAAATCGCAGGTATTGCCGATAAAAGTACGTTTAAGGATCAAGCCGAAGGAATTTTAAGGAACGGCGGTATCGATGGAGAAGGAAATTTCCATCTCGAACGTCCTGGCGGAGCATCGCAAAACGTCTATTTGACATCAACGACAGTTGACCTAACCAAATTCATAGGTAAAAAGGTCAGGGTGTGGGGTCAAACATTTGAAGCACAAAAAGCAGGCTGGCTCATGGATGTCGGTTTGGTTGAAGTCCTTCAATAACTGGTCTTATGATTACATTTGAGGATGTCACCAAGAAATTTCCCTTGGGTAATATTGCTCTCGACAAAGTCTCATTCGAAATCAACGACAATGAGTTTGTTTTTTTGGTTGGCCCTTCAGGCGCAGGCAAAACCACAATCCTACGACTTATGCTCAGGGAGTACTTGCCTAGTTCAGGTTCCATTGTCATAGACGAGGATGATATCTCTTCCAACACATTCAAAAATTTTTTGAGACTCAGACGGTCTATCGGCGTTGTATTCCAGGATTTTAAGGTCCTGTTCGATAAAAATATTTTTGAAAACGTGGCGCTCAGCCTGAAAGTCGTGGGCACAAACAGCGCCGACATCAAAAAAGAGGTAAAGGACGCACTGGAACTGGTTAATCTACCCAAAAAAGAACAGGTGTTTCCGGCACAGCTTTCTGCAGGAGAATTGCAACGGGTTGCCATAGCGCGTTCTATCGTCGGCAATCGCCGTTTTTTACTCGCCGATGAGCCAACCGGAAATCTTGATCCGAAAACATCGTGGGAAATTATGAAAATATTTAAAAAACTTGAGGGTAAACGAACTATTGTCATCGCGACTCACAATACCGACATTGTCAACAGCATGCAAAAACGTGTTTTGGTCATGAAAGAAGGCAAGCTCGCCAAAGACATAAGAAAAGGAGGATACGAACTGTGAAAGACCTGCTTACTTCGATAAGAAGGACACCGTATCAATCGTTTACTGCATTTTTGATTTTATTATTCACGCTGTTTTTGGCAGGATCGCTTTTCGTATCTCTCAGTTTCCTGTATGGGATTCTCGGTTATGTCGAAACAAGGCCACAGATTACCGTGTACTTCCAACCCCGGACACCTGAAAACGACATTTTCAAAATCAGGGATCAACTTGTATCCTCTGGAAAAATCCTTTCAATCCAATATATATCTAAGCAGCAAGCATTCGATATCTACAAACAATTGAACAAAAACAACCCGCTGCTTCTCGAAATGGTTTCAGCTGATATTTTGCCTCCGTCTCTGGAGATTTTTACCAAGAAACCTATCTATTTGCCTCAGGTTGCCGCCTATCTGCAAAAACAAAATAACGTTGACGAAGTACAGTTCCAAAAAGATATTGTCAACCGTCTGCTGACGCTTACCTCAATTCTCAGGAAAGTATCCATCCTGTTTTTCGCATTCCTGATCCTTATGTCAATTGTTGTGCTGGCAACCACCACCATGTTCAAAATCGCTTTAAAAAAAGACGAAATTGAGCTTTTACGGCTTTTGGGAGCGAGTAACTTTTATATCAAAAAACCGTTCCTCGCGGAAGGCATATTTCTGGGCTTTAGCGCTGCCGCAATTTCATTTGCAACCATAATGGGAATTGTCGCATATCTTGGTCCTTTCCTTGCGTCATATCTGCGCGATATCCATATGCTGTCGTTTACCGCATTCCAGTATCAAATAAATGTTTGGCCCCTGAATCCAGTATTTCTCGGCATCACCTTTGGTTTTATGGCTGTTTTCGGTATGGGTATTGCAACAGTCGCAAGTCTCTTGGCTACGCAAAAGTTTCTACATGATTAAGATCAATAGTTGTTGGTTATAATTAGGTTATGCGAAAATTAATTGCAAGTATCATTATTGTTTTTACCTTATATGGACTATTGTTTTTCTTGCCAAGAAAAACATTTTCTCTTGAATGTGACCAATATCAAGATGGATCAGAACAAAAACAATCCTGTCTCAATCAATTAATACCTCAATTACAACAGAAATTAAATACTACCAAAGCGCAGATTAATTTATTTGACGCACAAATCTCTCTTATCATATCGCAAATCCAACAAACACAGGATAAAGTAACCAGTACTCAAAATGAGATAGATATTCTTGGTTCACGAATAACAGGTTTAGACACCTCATTAAATTATCTGTCCAAGCTACTGATCGAGCGGATATTCGAAGGATATAAACAACGAAATGTTTCTTTACTGAACTTACTGTTGGATAGTAATAGTGCGGGTAATCTGATAAATAAAATCCAATATTATAAAGCTACTCAGGATAATAACCAGAAACTTTTGATTCAGGTAGAAGAAAGCAAACAGAACTTTGAGGAACAAAAACAACTGCGGGAACAAAAAGTACAGGAACTCGATAATTTAAAAATAACCCTTGCACAACAACAAACGGATCTCAAAAATAAACAAGTTGAAGCACAACGAATCAAAGAAGCAACTGAAACTGATCTTGCGAATGCACAGGCAGAACTTGCAGCATTTTCTAGATTTGCAGAAGCTGCAGGTGGAGGAACTACTACTTTCGGTAACGGAAGCAATGGCTGGTATTACACGCAAAGAGACCCCCAGTGGGCTGGTATGACTCTTCCCGGTTCTTCGTCTACAGTAATGCTTGCGGGATGTGCGGTAACTTCGGTTGCCATGGTTTGTAAAAGTTATGGTCAGAATATTACACCTGCTACGATCGCTAGCGACCCTGGCGATTTTATTGGAGGAGATCTCTGGAATTCTGCATTCGGTTGCAGTGGCAAAACTACGGATTGGATTGGAAACTCAGAAGATCGGGTTAAATCCTATGTCAAAAGTGGTACACCTGTTATATTACGCTTAGTTGCTCCCAGCGTTTCAGGCCTACACTTTGTCGTTGCATTCAAATGGGATGACGGGAAAAACGATTTCATCATTCACGATCCGTATTTCGGTCCTGACAACTATTTTTCAGGTAGGTATAGTTGGTCACAGGTGACTACTGCTATTGCTATCCACTAATGATTTTGTAGCATATAATCCGTTGACAAAAAAACATTGATTGTTACATTATTATATGGTTTTATTGCCATGAAAAAAATTCTTATTTTTTTATTGATGTTTACCCTATTCTTCCCAAAAAAAGATGCATTTGGAGAACTTAGACTCAATGAAATTTATCCCGCCCCTCCTTTCGGAGAATACGAATGGGTTGAACTTTATAATGATGAAAATTCCGTCATTAATCTCAAGAATTTTTATCTCACCGATTCTTCTGACAAAAAAATATTGATTACCTCAGAACTCATTCAGCCATTTTCGTATATTCTCGCTTCTACACCATCAGGAATATTAAATAATAGCAACCAAACTGGTAAAAACTATGCCGACATTGTCTATCTGCACGACTCCAAAAATCAGGTAATTGAAATTGCCACGTATTCAGGGAGTTTTGATTCAGAAAAAACCTATGCGAAGTGTCCTGATGGAACCGGAAATTGGTTTGTACTTAATTCCGCCACCAAAAACAGTTCAAATAATTCTGCGTGTTCGATTCTAACACCAACGCCAATCTCTACCCCATCAGTCATTCCCACACCAACCATCGAACCATCGAACAATGAAACAATACCTAATACTCCGACACCTGAACCAACGCCATTATTTTATGACCATATCTATCTTTCCGAAGTCATGCCAAATCCTTCAAGCGGATCCAAGGAATGGGTTGAATTGTACAATGACAACGCGTATGAAGTTGTGCTGGCAAACTGGTATATAGATGATTATGAAAATAGCGGCTCATCACCAAAAACAATTAATACTTCCATTCCAGCAAAATCATATGCGGTAATAGAACTCGGTTCTTCTATGTTCAACAACGATAAAGACGCAGTTCGGCTTCTTGATTGGTCAAAAACGGAAAAAGACGGCTTTGAATACTCTTCAACACAGCAAAATATTTCTTACGGAAGGGTTTCATTCGATAGCGATGAGTTTTGTCTGCAGCAGCCGACTAAAGGAAGCAAAAATAACATATGCATAATCTCTTCGACAACACCGATACCCGCATCTTCAGACCCGATTACAGTCACGCCGACCACGAAACCGGCAACAGCAGTGAAAAAAGCACTGCCGGCTGTATCACCCCGTGTTCAATCGAATCGCACCGCTCAACCAACGAATGATACTTCCCAGACAGGAGAAATATTGGGAGTTGCAAATTCCCGACAATTGAATAATCCATTCTACCGGATCCGTCTATTGAGTTTTTTACCATTGAGTTACTCTCTTTTGACTATTATTTCGATATTGGTTAAAATGAAAAAAGGTTTATGAAAAAAATACTAGCCTTTTTTCATCGCTTGTTAGTTCCAAAGGAAGACAATAATTATCGGTCAAAAGCGCTTCATACAGATTTTCTGACCATGTATCTGGTAATAGCGTTGGTTCTTACCTTCGTCTTCAAATACACCAGCTTTCAAAATGTACTGGGTTACGCGACAGACATATCGGTCGATAAACTTTATCAGCTTACGAACCAGGAGCGCGAACAACACGGACTCCAGGATCTTCAGTACAATAGCGAGCTCGCCAATGCGGCCCAAGCAAAAGCACAGGACATGTTCGCAAAAAACTACTGGTCTCATTACAGCCCGACCGGCGAAACTCCGTGGGACCTTATTTTAGCTACGCACTATCAATACTCGTATGCCGGCGAAAATCTGGCGAAAAATTTCATGTTCAGCCAGGGCGTTATGGATGCCTGGATGAACTCACCAACTCATAGAGACAACATTCTTAGGTCACAATATACGCAGGTGGGTTTTGCCGTGGTAAACGGAATCCTCAACGGAGAACAAACAACGCTGGTGGTACAGGAATTTGGTGCGCCACTTGTTGGAACATCTGTCGCACAAATAACTCCACAGACAACAACAGTGAATGCCCAGGAACCTGTTCCAACGATAACCATTGCTCCAATAGCCGGGTTGACACCCGGGGCGCAAAAACAACAGGGACCGGTAACGCCGGCGGTACTCACACAAGCATCACAAGAAAAATCGTTCAATATCACCGGACTTTTATACAATTCTAATATTGTCTTCTTGTCTTTCCTTCTCCTTGCCCTGTTACTGGATTTTTATTTCGCCACAAAACTTCATATTGTCAGGGTAAGCGGGAAAAACTTGGCTCATGTTATATTTATCGGTTTTATCATTTTTGGGTTGGTATTCCTAACCAAAGGCGCGATATTATAATCTTATGAGACATTTTATTTCTCATATTCGGGTAGAATTTAAAACACACCTGTTCGATTATTTACTTCTTTTCACAGCCGGAGTATTTTTTCTCATGTCCCTTATGGTATTCAAAGGAGATAGACTTTTGGAGTTCATTATTCTTTTGGCATTTGTATCTTTTTACATCATTTGGGGGATCTATCATCATATAATAACCGATTCTCTCCATCTGAAAACTGTGATAGAATATATACTTATTGCGTTTACGATCGTATTCATGTTAAAAATTCTCATTCTTCCCTAGTCTATGAAAGGTCTTATATTGGCAGGCGGTTTAGCAACAAGACTGCGACCATTGACTTGGGTCACCAACAAACATCTTCTTCCTATTTACAACAAGCCGATGATTTACTATCCCATCGAATCCATGGTTAAAGCAGGAATCAAAGAGGTATTGGTTTCGAGTTCTCCGGACCACGCGGGTGATTTTGCCAATTTGTTGAAAGATGGAGCCGAATTCGGTCTTAAGTTCTATTATGCGGTCCAGCAAAACCCGAAAGGCGGTATCGCCAATGCTATTGCGCTTGCTGAAGAATTTGCAAAAAACGATAAACTTTTGGTCATACTCGGTGACAATATATTCAATACGGATTTGAAACCTGCGGTAGACAAACTGGACAAGAAAGAAAAAGGAGCGATTATCTACGGCGTAAAAATGCCGACAGAATCAGGACAGTATGGTGTCATCGAAATAGATAAGGACGGTAAGGTGCTTTCTATTGAAGAAAAACCCGAACATCCAAAATCCGCTATCGCGCAAACAGGTATCTATATGTATGACCAGCAGGTTTTTGATCTGATCCGGGGTCTTAAGCCGTCCAGTCGAGGCGAGCTGGAAGTAACCGACCTCAATAATTGTTACGTCGCCGAAGGCACGCTCGAATGCAAACTCCTCGACTGGTGGATAGACGCGGGAACATCGCATGACGAACTGCTCCGGGCCAACAATCTCGTTGCGAAAAAAGTCAAAAAAGGAGAAATATAATCTTGCTATTTTAACCGAAAACCCATATAGTAAATATAAGGATTAAAAATTTGTAAATTGTTTCATGGATACTACTCAATTGTTACTGACTGTCGTATTAACCATAACTACTATTCTTTTGGTTGTTGTTGGAATACAGCTTGTTTTTGTTCTTCGGGAACTGCGCATGATGTTAAAAAAAATCAACGGTATCGTCGACTCATTCGAAAAAGTCGGCGGTTCTGTCGAACACGGATTCAATGAGTTTCTCGGATTTTTTTCGGGGATCAAAACAATATTCAAGATTGTTGACATTGTCCACAACAAAAAAAATGGAAAAACAAAATAAGCTTTCGGCCTTCTGGTTTGGCTTTCTTTTGGGAGGCGGATTGACTGCAACAGCTGCGTTTTTTCTCGGCACCAAACAGGGAAGAAAAACGTTAAAAAAGGTACTCGAACTGTCCGAAAATATGGAAGATACGCTTGAAGAACTGGTCGATGAGTACGGGGACGAGATCAAGGAAAAAGGCCTTGAGATCGCGGATGAATTGAAAAAAAACTCAAAAAATCTTCTCAACACTCCTGAATCCCATTCCCTCCATAGCCTTTTGGATAAAATGAAGGTTTTTTCCCCTGCAACGCAAAAAAAAGTGAAAAGATTTTTTGTGAAAGAGGGAAAAATACTTGAAGACGACAAAAACCAGCCTGCCATTTGACAACAATTTCAATATCCACTAAAATAAAATTAATATGATAAAAAGAGTATCGGTCATTTTCGCATTTCTTACAGGCATATTGCTGCTTGCTTCCTTTCAAAACACGTACGCACAACAGGAAGTCATACCAACCCAGGTAAAGAAATGTCTGAAAGCCGAGCAGATTGGCGGCCAAACGCGAACGCCGCCCAATCCGGTCACTTTAAATCTTACCGGACAGGGTTTACCAAGCGACCAAACGGTAAATATCGAATTTTGCCAACCAAGTCAAAATAAAACACAGTGTTCTGTAGTAGCTAAACTCAACCCAACGTCCGAAAACGTCAAAACATCTGTCACTCTGAATAATCTTAACGGGCATATACCGTATGCATTCTATGGAACATGGGTGCAGCAACCCAACATAGTCGGCGCGGGCGGACAACAACAAGGAACGTTTACTTTTGAGGATACCAAATGCGTAAGTATTGAATGGGATCCATACGGTCGCATATTCGACAGCCAAAGCCTTGAGCCGATCCCGGGAATACAAGTAGGCCTGTTTAATGACATGGACTCACGACAATTAACCCAAACTGCCAATAATCCCCAAACAGTACAACAGGACGGATCGTTCAATTTTTTAAGCCAGCCGGGAACATATTATCTGAATGTACTGCAGATACCTTCACAATACTCGTTTACCGCCACACCTCACCTTAACGCAAACTACTATAAAGCATACTCAAAGCGTGACGGAAGCCCATCGATATATAAACCCGGTCAACCTATTATCGAGACCGCAGATAATCCCCAACATCGGGATATTCCCTTGGATCCCGGAAACAACCCACCTTCGCATTTTACGGTTGTAAATATTCCCGGCGTTTATGATCAGATGGTTTTCGGTTCTGTTACTAAATACGGTGGAAAAATATCCCATCCTCTGTCCATCGTCGCATTGATCGGCGAGAATAGCGGCAAAGAATACGGAAAGACCACTGCGGATAAATTCGGCTACTGGACTATCGTTCTATCAAATAGCAGCATACCCGAAGAGCCGCTTTTGATAAAACTTATCAAAGTCGATCTGACAACAGGAAAATCCGACGAAACGCATGCACGTGTTACCCGCGATGTCATTTTTAACCCTATTTTTCGCTCCCTTCAGGGATATGTATATGATAATAGCGGGCAACCGTTGAAAAACGGTGACGTATCTGTTGTTTTGGACGGTAGTAATTCCACATATTACACGACAACAACCAATAACGATGGCTATATCTCAATTGACTTGAAAAACCTTCCGGTTTTGACATATCATCTCGCCGCTCCTAAAAAGGACATTAATATCACCACCGCGCTTTTTGCTGCGGAAAACAAAACATATTTAAAAAACAATAATATCAACTTGATGGTCGATTCCCAAACGCCGCCAACCAACAACGAATTAACTCAAAGTCAAAATTACAACCAGTATAACCAGCAAGCAAATAGTGTTAGTGCGCGGTCTCAAAATCCCGGACTCAGCAAAACACTATTGGTTATCGTGACGTTTATCGTAGTGTCTTTGATAACCGTATTCCTTATTTTCAAATCCAACATTACCCCTAAAAGAAAAACCAAAGCTTCAAGACGGCGATGATCGCTTGACTTTTATATCGTGCTCATGTATGCTATAATAGTTTTTTTGATCCCCTTCCTTTTTAGGGGTTTTTTACTGTTAATAAAATATTTTTATTAGGCTTCAATAGATGAGTAAATCAGATCAAATAAAGAATAACCCCAAAAAATACATACTCCTAGGACAAGAAGATAGCGGTTTAAACCCACAAGATCTTGTTAACGTACAAAAAGAATCGTGGGGGAAATTCATTAACACCCAGTTAAAGGAAATCCTCAATGAGTTTTTTCCGATTGAGGACTACACCGGAAAAAAATTTGTTCTGTATTTTGAGGACATTTTTTTTGGCGAACCGAGATACGAACTTAATCTCTGTCTGCAAAAAAAACTAACATATGATACGCCTGTTTATCTTAAACTCCGATTAGTCAATAAAAAAACAGGCACTGAAAAAAAACAGGATGTCTATTTTTTCAATCTACCGAAAATGACCAGCAGAGGAACATTCATCATCAATGGTATTGAACGCGCTATCATCAATCAGATTGTCAGATCGCCCGGCGTCTATTTTACCGCGGAAATCGACAAAACAACCGGATTAACCCTTTATAACGCTGAAATTCGTCCATATATCGGCGCATGGATCGATATTGCCATCAATAAAAACAACTATATCGAGATGAAAGTCAACAAAAAACGAAAGTTCTTGGCTACTGTCTTCCTGAAAGCATTCGAGGGAGAAAACAACAACCAATTACTTACCTATTTCGACAATCTGGATAAAGAATTGCTAGAAAAATACCTTATTCCGACATTTAAGAAAGATCAAACCAAAGATAAAAACGAAGCAGCCCTTGAAATCTATCGTAAAGTCAGGCCCGGCGAGCCGCTTATCCTGGACAACGCATTCGAAACATTAAACAACCTTTTCTTCAGCAACAGGCGTTATTCCCTGGCAGACGTAGGTAGGTACAAAATAAATAAAAAACTTGGTTTGAATCTCCCTATAGATAAAGAACACCTGCTTTTGACGAAAACCGACATTATAGAAACCATACAATATCTCGTTAACCTTACGCTCGGCAAAGGAGAGTTTGACGATATCGATCACCTTGGTAATAGAAGATTGCGAACCGTCGGCGAACTGGTAAGTATGTATGGTGTTCGAGTTGGTATGGTACGTGTAGAACGGGAGATTAAAGAACGCATGAGCTTGGTTGCGGGCGATCTCAACATTACACCGTCTCAGATCATAAACTCAAAACCTCTAATCGTCGCAATCAATTCATTCTACAGAACAAGTCAACTTTCGACAATCGTCGATCAAACCAATCCGTTATCAGAACTTGATAATTTGAGAAGGATAACGGTCGGCGGTCCGGGTGGAATAGAAAAAGAACGTGCTTCATTTTCCATTCGTGATATTTCGTCATCCCAGTATGGAAGAATATGTCCAATCAGATCGCCGGAAGGACCTAATATTGGTGTCGTTACCTATATGGCACTGTATACCAGAGTCAACAAATATGGGTTTTTGGAAGCACCGTATAAAAAACTCATCAAAGAAAAAATTGGTGGAAAAACAAAAGTAAAGGTTTCAAATGAAGTCGTATATTTACAGGCAGACGATGAAGAGCGGTACTACATTACTTCAAACGCCATACAGATAAACGACAAAAACGAAATCCTTGACGAAATGGTCGTGGCAAGACACCAAGGAGATATTATTGAGGTTCCTGCTGAAAAACTTGATCTTACAGACATATCGCCCAGACAAGTTGTTGGCGCATCAGCCGCGCTCATTCCTTTCTTACAAAACGACGACGCAAGCCGTGCTTTGATGGGTACACACATGCAATGTCAGGCTGTTCCTTTGGTCAAATCTGATGCTCCAATTGTTTCAACAGGCCTCGAAAAAACCGTCAGCGCTTCATTGAACAGGACTGTTTTTGCCCAGGAAGATGGTCGGATCGAACATATAGACGGTCAAAAAGTCATATTGAAAGGAAAAAGCGGTAAAAGATATGAATATAATTTGGAGCGATATATCCGTACGAATAAAGATGTTGCCTTCGACCAGAGACCCCGCGTAGAGCCAAAACAAAAAGTCAAAAAAGGAGATATTATTGTTGACGGTCCTTCGACTGATAACGGACGACTCGCATTGGGTCAAAATCTTGTTGTGGCATACACTTCGTTAAACGGTTTAGGATATGAAGATGGATTTGTCGTATCAGAACGGTTGATTAAAGAGGATCTTCTCACCTCTATCACCATGGAAGAATTTGTAGCAGATCTTGTAGATACGAAACTTGGTCCTGAAGAGTTAACCAGAGATATCCCGAATGTCAGGGAAGAAGTTTTGCAAAACCTTGACAAAGAGGGTCTTGTCCTCGTCGGTACAGATGTTCAGGGAGGAGATATTTTAGTTGGCAAAGTTGCTCCAAAAGGTGAAAAAGAACTGACAGCGGAAGAACGTTTGTTGCGCGCAATCTTCGGTGAAAAGGCAAAAGATGTAAAAGATACGTCGCTCCGCATACCATATGGGAAACGAGGTACCGTAGTGAACGTCGAAATTATCGACAGCAAAAAAGATCCGAATGAGCTTGAACCAAGTGTATTAAGACGCATCATCGTCAACACTGCCCAACTGAGAAAAATATCGGTTGGTGACAAACTCGCTGGAAGACATGGAAACAAAGGAGTCATCTCAAAAGTTCTTCCGGAATGGGACATGCCATATCTGGAAGACGGTACGCCGGTAGACGTTATCATCTCTCCTCTTACCATTCTCTCCCGTATGAATCTCGGGCAGCTATTTGAAAATCTATTAGGAACAATAGCTAAGGAAACAAATTCAATCATATCCGTTCCTGTATTCGAAAAAATAAAGGAAGAATTTATCACCAACGAACTGAAAAAACTCGGACTTCCGATTGATAACAAAGTAACTCTGCTTGACGGTCAATCAGGACAATCTTATGAAAGAAAGGTCTTGGTCGGAACAACCTATATCATGAAACTTATCCATATGGTGGAAGATAAATTCCATGCGCGCTCAGTCGGACCATATTCGCTGGTTACTCAACAACCATTGGGCGGTAAATCGCAGATGGGCGGTCAGAGATTCGGAGAGATGGAAGTCTGGGCTCTTGAATCACATCGCGTCCCATATACGCTGCAGGAATTGTTGACAATCAAGAGTGATGATGTACGGGGCAGAACCAAGGCGTTTGAATCTATTATCAAAGGAGTAGACATTCCACAATCAAGCGTTCCGGAATCATTCCATGTATTGGTAAAAGAATTAAATGCATTGGGATTATCAATTGATTACATCAAGTAACATGGAAGAAGCAAATCCAGTCGATTTTTCCGGATTACGTATTACGCTTGCTTCGCCAGAGGCAATCATGTGCTGGTCACACGGCGAGGTTACCAAACCGGAAACAATTAATTATCGTACATTCAGGGCAGAAAAAGACGGACTCTTTGATGAGCGTATATTCGGACCTACCAAAGACTACGAATGTTACTGCGGCAAGTACAAACGCATGCGGTATAAAGGCATTGTCTGTGACCGGTGCGGCGTGGAGATCACTACTTCAGCAGTCAGGCGCGAGCGCATGGGACACATAAAACTCGCTTCACCTATTGCACATATTTGGTATTTCAAAGGGCCATCATCGGTCTTGAGTACTATTCTTGACGTTCCTCCTCAAGCTCTGGAACGAATCATCTATTACGCATTATATTTGATAAAGGATTTTGATAAGGAAAAACAGAAAAAAGCTTTACAGGCGTTAGACGAGGCGAAAAAAGAAGAGTTCAGACAATTGGAAACAGAGTATAAACAAAGGGAAGAAAAAGTACATGCGGAATTTGACAAGCAAAAAAAAGATCTTCAGGAAAAAAATATCAACAAAGAACAAAAAGAAATTACCAAGCAGGAAATTGAATTTAAGGAGCGCGAACAACTCAAAATCCTGGCAGACGAATCCGCAGAACAGAAAACCAAAAAGACTGCATTTTTTGACCGCTTGGTCAAAATGGCCAAATCCATAAAGGCTCTGGATACCATGGAAGAAGACGATTATTTGTACCTGAAAGAAAAAGGCATCGAGGACTTCCTGACTGTTGGTATGGGCTCGGAAGTTTTGTACGAAATCCTTTCTACCATTGATCTTCAAAAAGAATATTCTAATGCGCTGAAAGAACTCAATGAGGCAAAAGGCGAAAAAAGAAACAAACTTCTGAAAAAAGTACGCGTATACGAATCATTCATCAAAGCGAAGATCTCACCGAAATGGATCGTCTTGACAATCCTTCCAGTTATTCCTCCTGATTTGAGACCGGTCGTTCAACTGCCTGGTGGAAAGTTCGCGACCTCTGACTTGAATGATTTTTACCGAAGGGTAATCAACAGAAATAATCGTTTGAAGCAGCTAATTGATCTGGGTGCTCCTGAAATTATCTTGAGAAATGAAAAAAGGATGTTGCAGGAAGCGGTTGATTCGCTTATTGATCTGCAGAAATCACGTGGCAGAGCGCGAACACAGGGAGTGGCGTCCAAAGTACAAAAGTCATTATCAGATATTTTGAGAGGAAAACAGGGCCGATTCAGACAAAATCTTCTGGGTAAACGCGTCGATTACTCAGGACGATCAACAATCATAGACGGACCGGACCTTCGTATTGACCAGTGCGGTATTCCAAAAGAAATGGCAATTGAACTGTTTAAACCATTCCTTTTGCACGAAATCATCATCCGCGGTCTTGCGCCGAATATCAAAAGCGCTAAGAACTTTTTAGAGAAAAAGGAGCCCATTGTTTATGACATCCTTGAGGAAATAACCAAAGATCATCCAGTTTTGTTAAACAGAGCACCGACGCTGCATAAGCTTTCCGTTTTGGCTTTTTATCCTGTTTTGACTGATTCTCATGCAATTAAACTCCACCCCACAGTCTGTGCAGGATATAACGCGGACTTTGACGGCGACGCCATGGGTGTATTCCTTCCTTTATCGCAAAAAGCAATCGAAGAAGTAAAAAACCGAATGATGCCGTATCAGAATTTACTTAAACCGTCTGACGGATCTCCTATCGTACTGCCTAACAAAGAAATGGCGCTGGGATGTTATTATGTTACCACGCTCGATACGAAATACGCTCAACTGAAAGACGAAGAACTTAAAGCATTCGCGAACGAAGAAGATACCCTGAATGCATATCACCACAACAAAATCACACTCAGGCAACCCGTCATGGCGAGAATAGCCGATAAAATATTGAGAACCTCTGCTGGGAGAATCTTATTCAACCAATATCTACCCGAAAAACTAAGGTTCATCAACGCGGATATCAAACAGTCGGATCTGAAAAACATCGTAGTCAAAGCAATGAAGCTATTCGATAATGTAAAAGTCGGAGAGATCATCGATAGGTTGAAGGATGTCGGATTCTGGGGTGCAACCATTTCAGGAGGTCTCTCGGTTTCGATATTTGATTGTGCCATCATTCCTGAAAAAACTGACGTAATCAATAAAACCGAAAAACAGATTAATGAGATCGAAAAGAATTACCAAAAAGGTCTTTTGACTCTCGAAGAAAAACGCCGTTACTCCAATAAACTCTGGATTGATACAACCGAGGAACTCGCCAATAAAACTTGGGATGCACTCGATGAAGAAAATCCGATCAAACTCGGTATAAAATCAGGAGGACCAAGGGCTTCAAAAGAACAACTGAAACAGCTCTCTGCAATGAAAGGACTTGTCGTGGATCCGTTGGGAAAAATCATTGAGGTTCCTACGAAATCGAACTATAGGGAAGGCTTGTCAATCTTCGAGTATGTCATATCTGCTCGAGGAGCACGAAAAGGATTGACCGACTCTGCCTTGAAAACGGCTGACGCAGGTTATCTGACACGCCGCCTGGTCGATGTCGCTCACGACATGATTGTCCGCGAAGAAGACTGCGGTACGCAAGAAGGGCTTAAAATCAGCGTTACCATGACCCGAGGAGAAAAATTTAAGGAACGTATCAGAGGCAGATTCGTTGCTAAAGGTATCGAGGACATCATTGAAGCAAACCAGTTGATCGATGACGATGTAATCGCAAAAATCGAAAAAGCAGGAGTAAAAGAAATTATGGTCCGTTCAGCGCTCTATTGCGGATCACGCCACGGCGTATGTCAGAAATGTTACGGTATCGATCTTTCGATAAACAAACTCGTCGACATCGGTGTTCCGGTCGGCGTCATGGCAGCGCAATCAATCGGAGAACCTGGTACGCAGCTTACCATGAAAGTCCGACATTTCGGAGGAATCGTGATTTCCGATGTGACACAGGGCCTACCGAGAGTTGAAGAATTGTTCGAAACCAGAACACCGAAAATTGTATCACCCATCAGCGAAATCGCCGGTACGGTTTCCGTGCAGGAAGATACTGAGAAAGAAGTATTTACCGTAAAAATTACCTCAAACAACAAAGACGTACAGATAAAAGAACAGGAATTTATTATCCCTCTATCCCAAAAACTGAAAATTACGGACGGAGAGCTTATTCCAACAGGAACTCCTCTTTCAGAGGGACACCTCGACGTAAACGATGTGCTCGCTATTAAAGGTTTGAGGTCTGCCCAAATTTATCTCTTGGACGAAATCCAGAAAGTCTACGAATCACAAGGCATTGCAATCCATGATAAGCATTTCGAAGTAATTATCCGCAAAATGAGCGACAAAGTTATTATCGAAGACGAAGGAGATACGTCATTCATCAAAGACGAAGTCGTATCAAGAATTCGATATGAAGAAGAAAACAAACGTATTTTGGCCAAAGGAGAAAAACCCGCTACAGGAAAAGTATCGATCCTTGGTGTCACCAGAGCAGCTATTTATACGGATTCGTGGTTGTCATCTGCATCATTCGAACAGACAACCAATGTTTTGAGCAATGCAGCAATCAAAGGTCATATTGATTACTTGTTGGGCCTGAAAGAAAATGTTATAATAGGCAGATTAATTCCCGTCACCAAGGAATTAATTGAAAAATATTACAGTGGATTTTTGCATACCTATGCCGACAATCAACCAGCTGATCAAAAAGGGGAGAAAAAAGAGAATTAAGAAATCAAGAGCGGCGGCTCTGAAACAGAATTTTAATTCCCTGAAACGACAATATCTTTCTACGAATAATCCGCTCAAACGGGGAGTTTGTACTGTCGTACGCACCATGACGCCGAAAAAACCGAACTCTGCACTTCGAAAAGTCGCAAGAGTACGACTTTCCAACAAAATGGAAGTGACTGCCTATATTCAAGGTATCGGTCATAATCTTGCGGAGCATTCTATCGTTCTGATACGCGGCGGAAGGGTAAAAGATCTTCCCGGTGTAAAATATCATATTGTTCGCGGTAAGTTCGATACTGCGGGCGTATCCGGAAGAACCACTTCCCGATCAAGATATGGTACGAAAACCGTTAAAGTAAAACCTGCAGCATAAAACACGAAACATGTAACATGCAACATTTGAACCAAGGTAAAATTATAGGAAATGCCTTGTTTTCTAATATTACATGTTATATGTTACAGGTTACATAAAAATGCCAAGACATTCATATAAACGAAAAAAAATACGCAAGGATCCTGTGTATGAAAACCGCGAGGTAGCTAAACTCATCAACTATATTATGAGAGACGGCAAACGATCGGTCGCGCAGAAAATCGTATATGGCGTTTTCGAAGAATTGAAAAAGCAAAACCAGGATCCGTTGAAAGTACTCAGGGTCGCCCTTGACAATGTTTCGCCTACCTATGAGGTAAAACCCCGAAGACTCGGTGGTGCGTCTTATCTGGTTCCTATAGAAGTGAGGCCTGATCGAAAGTTGTTTTTGGCATTGAACTGGATTGTCGATGCCGCAAGATCGCGTTCCAACAAAGAATTCCACACATTCGAACAAAAACTTTTGACAGAGCTTATCGAGGCTTCCAAAAACCAAGGTAACGCAGTTGCGAAAAAGACACAAACAGAAAAGTTGGCAGAGGCGAATAAGGCGTTCTCTCACTTAAAGTGGTAACACCATGAATTTTTAATTTTCAATTCTCAATTATTGTTATGGCTCAGCAATCAATCATTACCAAAAATCGGAATGTTCCTTTGGATAAAATACGCAATATTGGCATTATTGCCCACATCGATTCGGGGAAAACTACGACAACCGAGCGTCTTCTCTTTTATACAGGGAGAACATATAAAATAGGTGACATTGACGAAGGAAATACCCAGATGGACTGGATGCCGCAGGAACGGGAGCGCGGTATCACCATTGTCTCAGCTGCAACAACCACATTTTGGAAAGACGTTC
>CAZBEJ010000001.1:0-3086 GCA_964490915.1 uncultured Gammaproteobacteria bacterium | reverse complement strand
GAGCGCGGTATCACCATTGTCTCAGCTGCAACAACCACATTTTGGAAAGACGTTCGCATTAATATTATTGATACACCCGGACACGTGGATTTTACCGCGGAAGTGGAACGATCTTTGCGTGTTCTTGACGGCGGCGTCGTCATTTTTGATGCAGAAGAAGGCGTACAAAGCCAGTCTGAAACCGTATGGAGACAGGCAGATAAATATAAAATACCGCGTATCTGTTTTATCAACAAAATGGACAAGCTCGGAGCTGATTTTGAAGCAACTGTCGGTGAGATTCGCGACAGGCTCGGTGCTGTACCAGCTATCATGGTCTATCCTATCGGCAAAGAACAGGAATTTAAAGGTATCATAGACTTATTTTCTTTGAAAGCAATGTATTGGGAAAAGGACGAACAGGGAATCGAATACGAAATCAAAGACGAAATACCTGCGGATTTAAAAGACAAGGTTGCTGCAACACGCGCAAAACTCATTGAACAGATTGCTGAAACTAATGATCAACTATTGAGCAAATATCTGAACGGTGAAGAAATTCCGGTTGATGATTTGAAAAAAGCATTGCGTACAGCCACCATCGCATACAAACTGATTCCGGTATACTGTGGAACTTCTTTAAGAAACAAGGCGGTTCAACCTATTCTTGATGCAATAGTTGATTATCTTCCATCCCCTCTCGATCTCAAAGAAATCAAAGGTCTCAATCCCGTGACGGGTGCCGAAGAAAAACGACAGCTTCGACCTGAGGAAAAATTCGCAGGTTTGGCATTTAAAATACAACTTGATCCGCACGTAGGAAAACTTACATATGTACGTATTTATTCAGGGATTCTCGAATCAGGGTCATATATCTACAACGTCAACAAGCAAAAACAAGAACGCGCAAGCCGTGTACTATTGATGCATGCAAATCAGCGTGAAGAAATCGATAGGGCATATGCCGGTGAAATCGTTGCGCTCGTCGGACCTAAAGAAACCAAAACCGGAGACACATTAGCTGACTCGTCTGCTCCGCTTATACTTGAACAGATTACGTTTCCTGAACCAGTTATCTCATTGGCAATTGAACCAAAATCTAAAGCTGACCAAGAAAAATTATCATATAGTCTGCAGCGCCTGGCAGAAGAAGATCCTACTTTCAAAGTCAAAGTCAACCAAGAAACAGGACAAACCATTATGTCCGGAATGGGAGAACTTCACCTGGAAATATTGGTTGACCGGATGAAACGAGAAATGGGTATGAATGCCAACGTAGGAAAACCGCAAGTAGCATACAAAGAAACCATAACCAAACTCGCCGATGCCGAGGGAAAATACATCAAGCAAACCGGAGGCCATGGCCAATACGGACACTGTCTCATCAAAATCGAACCTTTGGGAAGAGGTGAAGGATTCAAGTTCCAAAATAAAGTCAAAGGCGGATCTATTCCTTCGGAGTTCATTCCTTCTGTCGAAAAAGGCGTAATCGAAGCGATGGAAAAAGGAGTTCTTCTCGGATTCCCTATGACCGATCTGCAGGTTACATTATACGACGGAAGCTATCACGATGTAGATTCTTCAGATATCGCATTCAAGATCGCAGGGTCCATGGCATTTCAGGATGCTGCCAAAAAAGCTGGAATGGTACTATTGGAACCGATCATGAAACTGGAAGTAACTGTTCCTGAAGAATTCATGGGCGTAGTCATCGGTGACATCTCGAGTAAAAGAGGAAAAATCCTGGGAACGGAAAAACGAAGTAGAGCCGTTGTCATTAAAGGATACGTTCCTCTGGCTGAAGTTTCAGGATACGCCACCATATTACGATCGCTGACAGAAGGCAGAGGATTCTTTTACATGGAACCTTCCCATTATGAAGAAGTACCGATGAATATAACTAAGACTATGATGGAGAAATGATATGAAAATTCTCGTATTTTCCGATACTCATCTAACTCACAGATTCGAAAGGAAAAAATATTCAAAACTCAAAGAAATAATATTCGCAGCTGACCAGGTTATCATCAATGGCGATTTCTGGGATGGCGCAGCCACTTCTTTTGAGCGGTTCATAAACTCGGATTGGATCCAACTCTTTCCCATGCTCAAACAAAAAAATACCATCTATATTTACGGTAATCATGACAAACAAAGATATACTGATGAACGCGTAGCATTATTTTCCGCTCAGCAAACACACCGCTACACATTAGAACTACATGGGAAGACTTTTATCATCGAGCACGGACACCAAACCCAACCTGCCATATACGAGAAATTTGATTTTTTGCCACGATTCAGATTATTCGTTGTCTTTATGAATAATTTTTTCAGCCTTTTCGAACGATTGGTAGTAAAGTTTTTTGGGAATAAAACCCTTCAACAATACCTCTATGGTAACTTAAACAAAGAAACCAAACAAAACATTAAAAATAATGCGTATAACGGCTCCATTTATATCTGCGGGCACACACATTCCCCGGAAATCGATCTCAAAAACCACTTTATCAATACGGGTTTTATCAGACACGGTATCGCACAATACCTTGTTATCGACAACGGGAAACCTGAGCTGAAAGAAGAAAAATATGCCTGATTAATGTTTCTTCAATTTTACAACAGAAGTAATTTGAGAGTTCGGAATATAAATGATATTTCCTTTCGAATCTTCAAGAATCGTCAACCGTAATGTTATATCCTGAACCCTACCTTCATGATTATCGATTTCTATATTATCACCGATATTAAACTGATCTTCTAATATGATGAAAAATCCAGATATCAGATCTTTTATCACTGTCTGCGATCCGAATGATACCACAAGTCCGATCAATCCTGCGCCTGTCAATATCGGCATGATATTAACTCCCCAACGGTCAAGGATAATCATGAACGCAATCAGAAAATATGAGACATCCACGATATTTGTTAAAATCGATCGCAATGTTCGAGTTTTCGCAATCATACGTTCCTGGGACATTCGACGCCTCATACCGACGAAGACAATTTCTATGATTTTTTTGGTTATCACCGTCAAAACCAACGTAATTGCCAATATAATCAAAGTGGATATAGATCGGTCATAAACTAACGTAGTATTCATA